>CAZMDI010000146.1:0-4296 GCA_964564995.1 uncultured Dehalococcoidales bacterium | reverse complement strand
AAATCGGCTCTGGATCCCGGCTATCGCGCCGGGATGACAAGGATGTTTTGCGGATAAGGAAAATCACGTTTGGACAGCAGGAAGCTATTCCATTACAATTGTGGAACCATGCCTGACAAAAAACCGAGTTTTAAACCAGTATACTGGAGCATCCTCATATTCCTTGTTGCTCAACTGTTTATGTTCGCGGTGGCAACGCGTGAAAACGTGTATCTGACAACAAACAATATCTATATACCCCCTCAACCTGTTCAGCCGATAAACATTTGGCCGCAGCCGGAAACAACTTCCACTGCCGGGGTCGTGACTCCTGCAGTGCCTCCCACATCGTCGATCGGGTTCATCCTACTCTATTTCGCGGCCCTCATCGTCATCGTCGGGTTGATATTATTCTTTATCCCGCTTTCGGCACTCAAATTTCTTTTCCGCATAATATTCGCGTTTCTTTTCGCCTGGGGTGTATTTATTTTGGGCGTATTCTGGCTGCCCCTTATAGCTGCTGTCATCCTGGCGTTAGTTGTGGGTCTTGGCTGGCTCTTTTATCCGAAAGTGTGGCTGCATAATTTGGTGATGATAATCGCGATGGCCAGTGTTGCCGCTATTTTTGGCAGGTTCGTTAACCCCTGGACCGCCATGATACTATTACTCGCTCTGGCCATATACGACTTTTTCGCAGTACGTTTCGGATACATGCTGTGGATGGCGCAAAAGATGTCCAAATCAACCACTCTCCCGGCTTTCATCCTGCCCCACCAGGGAAACGAATGGGGTTCTACGGTCAGACAGGTCAACCTCGATAACGTCGCAGAAACCAAACCCGAAGAACGGGACTATTCAATACTCGGTGGAGGGGACGTAGCGTTTCCGCTCCTGCTCACGTCTTCCGTCTACTTCGCACGCGGGCTAGGAAGTTCGCTCGTGATAGTATTGTTTGCTGTCGCAGGGATCTGGGCGGCCTATTTCATCCAGTCTGTTTTCCTCAAGGGCAAACCCATGCCCGCGCTACCCCCGATAGCCGCCCTGACTCTCATCGGTCTGCTTGTCGCCCTTTACGCTTAGATCAGGTCGGGTTTCACCCCGGGTCCCTCTCGTGCTAATATATTATGTAATATGACAGGCCTTTCTCTATATATCCATACTCCCTTTTGCCGAAAACGGTGCGCCTATTGCTCCTTCGTGTCTTACACCGGGAGAGAGTCCGTTATTCCCACATATACCGACGCACTGGATGCGGAGATAGCACTGCGACAGGTCCCCGGCGCCGAAATCTCAACTATATACTTCGGCGGAGGCACGCCAAGCTTGCTTCCTGTCAAAAATCTGTTCAAAATCCTTTGCAACATCAAAGAACACTATCCGATCCAGCATGGTGCGGAGATAACTCTCGAAGCCAACCCTGGTACGATCAATTTCGAGTATCTTCAAGCTTTGAAGATGGCAGGAGTGAATCGTTTGAGCCTGGGTGTGCAGAGCCTCGACGATCCCGACCTGCGTTTGCTGGGCCGAATACATTCCTCAGATGAGGCGATCAAATCGTTGGAGCAGGCCAGGAAAGCCGGTTTCGAGAATATCAGCGCAGATTTTATCTACGGCATCCCGGGAAGGACTTTTGAAAAATGGAGAACTATGCTCCAGAAGATCGTTAAACTCGGCGTAGAGCACATCTCTTTATATGGGCTCACTCTTGAAGAAGACACACTGATGTTCGAACGGGTAAAATGCGGTGAAATAGCCGCACCAGACCAGGATAGTTCCGCTTCAGAATATGAAATTGCAGAAGAAACACTGGCTGATTCCGGATATGTTCAATACGAGATATCTAACTGGTCTTTACCCGGTTACGAGAGCCAGCATAACCTTGCCTACTGGAAGCGCAATCCCTACCTGGGGGTGGGAGTTGCGGCGCATTCCTTCATGGACGACCGACGCATCGCCAACACCCCGGACATGGACGAATATCTGAGTTGTCTGAACGCGGGGAAGCTACCACCCCAAACGATGGAAACCATCGATAATGCCGGCGCCCTTTCTGAAGCTTTATTTCTCGGGTTGAGGCTGAACAGGGGAGTAGACGCGAGTGACATACAAACTCAATTTAGTATAGACTTATACAGCCGTTTTTCGGATGAGATCACGGAACTTGTATCTCTCGGCTTGCTTGAAAGTTCCGGGAGCCGGATCAAGCTCACTCCCAGGGGACGCCTACTGGGCAACGAAGTATTCATACGTTTTCTGTCGTAGATCAAAGGAAGTGAAATGGACCAGTCCCATATACGCAATTTTTGCATCATAGCGCACATCGACCATGGCAAATCCACACTGGCCGACCGCCTGATTGAGAGCACGGGTGCAATGCGACGCGAAGAGATGAGCGCCCAGGTGATGGACAGCATGGAGCTTGAAAAGGAACGGGGTATAACCATCAAAGCAAAAGCCATCAGGCTTAATTACACCGCAGCCGATGGCGAGACCTACCTCTTGAACCTTATCGACACCCCCGGACATGTGGATTTCTCTTACGAAGTGTCGCGCACCCTGGCTGCCTGTGAGGGAGCAGTGCTTCTCGTTGATGTGACGCAGGGCATACAGGCTCAGACGCTTGCCAACGTGTATTCTGCCATGGAGCACAACCTTGAAATCATCCCCGCACTCAACAAGATGGACTTGCCGGGCGCCGAGCCTGAGAGAGTGATGTCCGAGGTCAAAACTGTTCTTGGTTACACCGAAGAAGAAACTCTTAAGATCTCCGGGAAAACCGGTCTGGGCGTCCCCGAACTTCTCGAGGAGATAGTGAAACGCATCCCGCCCCCGACAGGAAAGCCCGAAAGCCCCCTGCGTGCTCTCGTTTTCGATTCTCATTACGATCGTTACAAGGGCGTAATCGGCTACCTACGAGTGGTAGACAACAACATAAGAAAAGGCGACAAACTCAAGTTTATGGCCACGGGAACAGAACTCGAGGTCATCGAAGTCGGATATTTCAATCCACGCGAATGCCCTGTAGACGTATTGAAAACAGGCGAAGTGGGTTATATCGCAACCGGTTTGAAACAGGTAGGGGAGGCTCCAGTCGGGGACACGCTTACTTCTATCGAGAATCCAGCCACTGGCCCGTTGGCGGGTTACCGCCCTGCGAAGCCGATGGTGTTCGCCGGCATCTACCCTACCGAGGCCAACGATTACCAGGACCTGCGCGAAGCAATGGATAAACTGAAATTGAACGACGCTTCCCTGACCTCCGAAATGGAGAATAGCCCCCTGCTGGGCCACGGCTTCCGTTGCGGGTTCCTCGGTTTACTTCATATGGACATCGTTTACGAACGACTGGAACGGGAGTTCGGGCTTAATCTTGTTGTCACCTCTCCCGGCGTGGAATACCTTATAACCAGAAGCGACGGCGAAAAGGTGACCGTCATCAATCCAGGAGAGATGCCAGACCCGAGCCAAATCGTCAAAATGGAGGAGCCGTGGGTCAAGGTGAACATCATTACACCTTCCAAGTTCATCGGCCCTATAATGGAGCTTGAGCGCGACTCGGGCGGTATCTACAAGCACACCGAATTCCTCGGGGTCGCCATGGGCAATGAGGAATCTCAGCGCGTCAGGCTAGATTATGACATGCCCTTACGCTCGATGTTGACCACTTTTTATGACAATCTCAAGAGCAGATCAAAAGGCTATGCATCTCTTGATTACGAGTTCGAAGGTTACCGGCAAACACAACTGGTAAAACTAGATATCCTGGTCAACGAAGTGCTGGTTGACGCGTTTTCCCGTATCGTACCTCCAGAACAGGCCCAGGCAGTAGGCCGGGTATTGGTACAGAAGCTGAAAGAAGAAATCCCCAGGCAGTTATTCGTGGTACCCATCCAGGCGGCCGTCGGCGGCAGGATCGTGGCGCGCGCCGATATTGGGGCAAAACGAAAGGACGTCCTTGCCAAGTGCTACGGAGGCGACATCACGCGCAAGCGTAAACTGCTGGACAAACAAAAAGAAGGCAAGAAGAAGATGAAAACCATCGGGCAGGTAGATGTACCTAAAGAAGCTTTCCTGAGTGTCCTGAAAACAGAAATTTAGTTTTCAAGACACTCCTTAAACAATCTAATTTTTGCGTCTTCGCCAGCGACTATTCAATGTCTTGTTATTTCCTTCAGCGGGATTTTTCAAACACCTCGAAAAGCGAAATCCGCCCGACGTGGACAAAATAAGTCGCTGGTAGAACCGCCTTGCGACTTGTGGATAACAATAGTAAATTTTATAATCACTAATACGAATGCATCACCAAATTCTAAAATT
>CAZMDI010000145.1:0-4327 GCA_964564995.1 uncultured Dehalococcoidales bacterium | reverse complement strand
GCTTGTTTTGGTTGTCTTCCCTGCTGTGGACAAAGGCTCATGGGTACGCGCTATTCTCACAGGCGGACTTCTCGGGATGGTGGCTTATGCTACGTATGACCTCAGCAATCTGGCCACCCTCAAAGATTGGCCGGCCATATTGACGGTCGTGGATATCGCGTGGGGTACTGCACTCTCAGCCGCGGTCGCATCAGCAAGCTATTTCATCGCCTGGGTACTAGCTTAGCCCGGATATACAGGATTCCGATGTGTGCTAGAGTTCAGCTAAAGGAGGTAATGCATGGATGTTAATCAAACTGTGGAAAAGCAAATCAAGAAGCTGAGAACTTGGAACGTGGTGGTCGGGGTGATACTGGCCATTCAGGCGGTCATGATCGGCGTACTCACCAATAATTTCTCCCTGCCGGTGACCGCCACTTTCATGGCGGGCCCCCCAGGCACTGCGCCTTCGCTTCACAACCTTTTCAACATCGCCACGGGCTGGGGCGTTTTCGCCTTCCTGACCATATCAGCTTTGGCCCTTTTGACCATCGCCTCTCCCTGGGTTTTCCCCTGGTACAAGCGCAACCTGATGGAGAGCCGCAACTACGGGCGCTGGATTGAGTATTTCTTCAGCTCGTCTTTGATGATCGTGCTGATCTCCCAGATCGTGGGCATCAGCGACATCGCCGCACTGCTGGGCATCTTCGGCGTGAACGCTAGCATGATCCTCTTCGGCGCTCTGCAGGAGAAATATCAGAAGCCGGGTGACACCAACCTGCTGCCCTTCTGGATGGGCTGCTTCGCCGGGGCCATCCCCTGGGTGGCGATTGTGATCTACACTATCGCACCGGGTCTGAACGTTTCGCCTCCCGGATTCGTCTACGGCATCATCATTTCTCTGTTCGTCTTCTTCAACTGCTTCGCCGTCAACATGGTCTTGCAGTACAAGAAAGTAGGACCGTGGCGCGATTACCTCTTCGGCGAAAATGTTTACATCATCCTCAGCCTGACCGCCAAGGCGTTGCTCGCCTGGCAGATTTTCTTCCCGGTCCTGGTTATCAAGTAAATACACCGATCAGGTCAATTAAGAAAAAAGGCCGGCTTCTGCAAGAGAAGCCGGCCTTTTCTATAATGAAATTAAGAAAGCCCCGTCATTTTATTCAACAGGCATTTTAGTTAAAGTCTGAAATCCTCTCGGATACGTCAGTCCCGGCTCTCTTTAGAACCGATTTTCCAAATCTGCTGCGAACTAGCGAAAAAGCACCGGCCATGACAATGCGTCCAGGACTGTAGTATGGAAAGCAAAATATACAGCACCGGTTACCGCCAGCCAGTAGGTAAAACTATCCGGTCCATTATTAAGGTTGAGCAAGGCCCAAACAAGAGTGCAGGATGATAACCCTACTATCAGAAGAACGATCCGGATTCCGATCCATAAGGCAGCTGTGGGATGCGCAATATAAACATAAGTCAGAGGCATCCACAATGCTGAGGCGGCCAGGATCAACACGAAGAGAATCGTGAGAATACTATAACCCGGTTTTCCCGATATCACCGTATTGGCGGGGTCAAGTCTGAAGATAATAAAATAGGCAAAAGCCAGATATCCGACGGCAGAAAGTAGCATAGAGACACCGTAGGCAGAACGTATGCGCAGAGGTGTCCCTCCCCAGAGAACACCAGCGCCGCCGGAGTGGGTCTTAAGGCCCAGAATGTAGCTTCCTAATACCGCGGCTCCGCCGATGATGTTGATTATCAGCAGAATCAGCCTTGTTGTGTTCATCTGGCACACTCCTTTAAGTAGATTTGTTTAAAACGATTAGCTGGATAAAAAGCCCCCGTCTGCAGGGATTAACGCTCCCTGGACGTATGATGACAGGTCGCATGCCAGGAAAAGTGCTATGCGGGCGACCTCGTCCGGATGGCCGCGCCTGCCCGATGGTATCCTGCTCAGGTATTTGATACCGCTCGGTATCAGCCCGATATCAAATTTGGTCAGTATCCGGGCTGCTACGGCTTGAGTCCCGGGGGTATCGATCCCACCGGGGAGGATGGCATTGATCTTAAAGCCTTTTTTACCAAATTCCTTGGCCAATCCTCTGGTTAAAGCGATGATGCCTGCCTTGCTTACATCATAGTGTATGAGGTCATCGGCGAAGGGCAAGATGGCTTCTATTGAACCCAGGTTGATTATTACCCCGCCTTTTTTTCCCCTGGCTTTGAGCATATAACGGCACATATGTTGAGTTGAGTTCAGGTTGGTGTCCATCACTTTTTGCCACACGCTATGTTCGAACGCCAGGAAATCCTGGGGCGGATATATGCCCACGTTGTTCACGAGGATATCAGGTGGGTGCTCTTGCCATTTTTGCCATAGAATCGATATATTTTCTCGGACGGACATGTCGAATTGGTAGAGGTTGATGTTGAGGTCCATTTTCGACAATTCCTGCTTGAGGCTTTCAAGCCCCTTCAGGTCTTTGTCCACGAGTTCCAGGTTAGCGCCTGCTTCACCGAATCTGGCGGCGATAGCCCGTCCAATTCCCGCTGCCGCGCCGGTAACTATGGCGGTTTTGCCCCGTAATGATATTAGTTTTTCCAGAGGTACTGTTTCTTTCATTTCAAACCTCGAAAGTCTGATTCAATAATCGATTCATTCATAACTGAATATGCCCCGCCTTTTCGATAACCACGGGCGATTAGATGTTGACCATGACCTCGTTTGTTCTGAAGGGGCCGGGTATCCACGGGGGATTGTACTGACAGGAAGCCACGGGGGACTTGGGGGTAAGGTTTTTCTTTTTCAGCCATTCTGTCAATTCCGCGGTTTTCTTTGTGACCAGTCTCTCGTTCAGGCTGCCGGCAAACCTTACGGCCGCTACCTTGCTCGCAGACACTTCTCTGAACCGGATATTTGAGTCATTCGGTCGGGGCAAGGTATCCAGCGTGTATTTACTCGGCATGCTGAAACTGATGGTGTATACCTGCTCCTGCTTATGATAGGCCGAAACTGGCTTTGTCATCTGAATTTTCTCTGATTTTTGATTGTTCTGTTCAGTTACCGGAACAGTCATAGCGATGCTGGTTCTGGCACTGTTACCTCCGAAGATGTAACCTGCCAGGATCCCGAATCCCGTATTCAGCGCGGCGTTATAGCTGGCCTCCACATCGACCTCCGCCACGATATATTGTGAATAATCGCGGATCTCGAATTTGTTATCGCGCTCGACAACTTTATATTTCGGGCTTTCAATAGGCATCTGTATTCTCTCCTTTATATACCGCTGGCTTTATATTTTGATAAAGATGATTGACGACCGGGCATATTGCAGCCTTGATTGCCCGGCTTTCCCCCGTTAACCCTTGCGCAAAGCCACCAGAAGTACGCCCGGGCCGCCGTGTACGCCCAGGGCAGGCCCGAGTTCGGTGATAAGGATGTTATTCACGGGAAATAATTCTCCTAGCCTGAATTTCAGTTCTGCTGCCCTTTCCGCCACCATGCTATGGGCGATGGCCAGATCAAGGATTTTCCCCTGGTCTCTTACGAAGTCGACTATTTTATTCATCCCCTTGTCGTAGGAACGAACCAATCCTGCTTGGGCTACCTCACCGTCAATGAAGGTAAGCATAGGTTTAACATTCAAGATTCGAGCCGCATTCGCCCTGATCTGGCTGACCCTTCCTCCTCGAACCAGATATTTCATAGTATCAAAGATGCCAAGCATCCTTATCTTTTCGATATCCATCTTGATCGTGTCGATAATTTGTGGCAGGCCCGCTCCGCTTTTAGCAAGTTTTGCTGCCTTGATAACGATGATCCCCAGGCCGATGGAGTTAAAACGAGAGTCTATGATCTCGATGGGGCACTTGCTGTCTGCCATCGATTTTCCCTGGTTGGCCGAATTTATGGTACCCGACAATTTAGCAGAGATGTTGATGCAGATTATGCCTTCGCAATCGGGATCCGGTTCTCGAAATACTTTAGCAAATTCCTCTGGTGCTGGCTGCGAAGTATGTGGATGGATCCCTGAAGTTGCCAGCATGGAGTAAAATTCCTGCGAAGTCAGGTCGACGCCGGACCTGAACTCCTGATTTCCAAAGCGCACGATGACCGGGACCACTTTGATACCCAGTTCCTCTATCAAAGGAGTCGGGATATCTGAAGTACTGTCTGTTACGATTCTTACCGTCATTTAATGTCCCGCCGTAATAATATTTTGTATCCGAATTGTCATAACGTTTCCTTTCAACCTGGTTACTCTGAACGTATGCCTACCTTTATTGGAGGTGGCTTTCAAAAAAATCAGCTGCGTTTGCGGTTATTTCTGTCCGGGTAGGCGATATC
>CAZMDI010000144.1:0-4328 GCA_964564995.1 uncultured Dehalococcoidales bacterium | reverse complement strand
CCCCTCTCGCAAAGGATGACGTTCGGATTCCCTTCGGCAAGTATATAGTCAGCAGCTGTCAGCCACTCGGTGACGGTACAGGCAAATCCTCGTTTGAGGACAACCGGGCGATTGGTTTTGCCGACCGCCGTCAATAGGGAATAATTCTGCATATTCCTGGAACCGATTTGAATAATGTCTACGTATTCAGAAAACAGCTCCACATCACCTGTATCCACGATTTCAGTTACAACAGGCATCCCGCACCGCTTGGAAGTGGCCTTCAGCAGTTCGAGGCCAGCCTTTTTTAGGCCCTGGAAGCTGAACGGTGAGGTACGAGGCTTGAAGGCCCCGCCGCGCAAAATGGCGGCTCCGGCTTTCTTGACTCCCAGTGCAGCTTGCATCAATTGTTCTTCGCTTTCGACGGCGCATGGTCCGGCGATTGCTACCAGCCGTTCTCCGCCGATTTCTACACCGCCCACAGAAATCCTTGTGTTTTCAGACTTGAATTCCCGGGAGGAAAGCTTGTACGGTTTCATGATTCGGGTAACTGATTCCACCCCTGGAAGCACTGCGAAGATGTCAACAGGGGTTTTGCCGGTGGCACTTCCCAGGATAGCGACGACAGTCTTGTCGGTACCGACATTCAACTGTACTTCAAAACCGAGGGATTTCGCCCTGTCAACAACACAGGCAAGTTCTTCTTGTGGTGCTCGTTTCTTCATTTCGACTATCATCTTGTTCGGTCTCCAATTAGATATTTATCAGAGATAATTCACGGACCATGCGCGATAAACATACGTACAGTTTAATATATGGTCTATGCCGATGGCAAACTGCAGAGCAAATGGCTCTTTCCTTTATGTTAACAAGATTTGCTTGACACTAGAAAGTTACAGCTGATATATGATAATGGTCGAAAAACAAAACACTCTACGTAAACTATCAGGGCGAACGTGTATAATTACTCGGGAGTCAGGTGAAGGGGTACGACAATGAACAGATCGAAACTCGCAAATAATGACAGGTTTATTTCCACGGTTTTCGAGCTGCTGGTGTTGCTGCTGAGCACAACCGGGTTTTCTCCTATCCAAGCGACCATATCCCCCAACTCTGAGAGTATTATTACTCCCAATGACCTCGCCTCCGGCGATGCATTCGGAAATGCCATCGCCATAGATGGCAATACAGCAATCATAGGCGCATGTACCAAATCCACCCGCACCGGTGTTGTGTATGTCTACATCCGCAGCGGCTCCAAATGGGTTCAACAAGCCGAATTGACAGGCAACGATTCGATTATCGGCGATAGCTTTGGATTTTCAGTAGCTTTAAGCGGCGACACCGCAGTGATTGGAGCCAGCGGAAAAGCCACCACCACCGGGGCGGCTTACATCTTTACTCGAAGCGGTTCTACCTGGAGCCAGCAGGCAAAACTTACCGCCCCAGGGGGGGTGCAATCTGATGCTTTCGGCATCGCGGTTGCTATTAACGGTGATACAGTAATGGTCGGCGCCAGCGGCCGGGTATTGAACGGTGCTGTTTACGTCTTTACACATACCGGCAGCACCTGGGATCTGCAGTCTCAATTTACTTCAAGCGATATCGCTCGCGGAGACCTTTTCGGCGCTTCCATATCGATCAATGGAAACTCCGCTGTCATCGGTGCCTGGGGTAAAAATAGCGGCGCAGGTGCTGCATATATCTTCAACAATAACGGAAACTCATGGATCCAACAGGCGAAGATTACCGCCAGTGATGCCGGCGGCGGCGACTATTTCGGTTATTCCGTGGGGCTAAGCGGAATGACGGCCGTCGTCGGCGCCTATGGTAAAGCCAATTCTACGGGAGCGGCCTATACTTTCGTAGCCAGTGGTACCAGTTGGAGCCAGCAGGCAAAACTTACGGCTGGTGATGCTTTGACCGGGGCTGCCTTAGGCAAGTCGGTGACTATCTCGGGCGATACAGTCGCTGCCGGAGCTCCTGCCAAATTCGATTCACCTGGAGCATCCTATATATTCAACCGTGCCAATAATAACTGGAACCAGCAAACCAAACTTTCTGCCAGTGATTCATCAAAAAATGACCAGTACGGCGCCTCAGCTGCTTTGAGTGCAAATGTGCTTTTTGTTGGCGCTATTTGGAAAAATAATTCCGCTGGAGCTGTTTACGCTTATGATAACGTTATTCCACCTTCTGTCACAACCTCACCGGCAACTGCGGTAAGCTCCAATGGGGCTGTACTCAATGGGAATCTTGCCTCTCTAGGCAGTAGCACCAGTATCAGCGTCAGTTTTGAATACGGGATTACCACTGCTTACGGTAGTACCAGCAGCACCCAGGTTAAAACAGCTACTGAAAGCTACGGCGTAAATGTAACAGACCTATTAGCCGGTACAACCTATCACTTCAGGGCCAAAGCTGACGGCGGTACCTCAGGCATTGCGTTGGGTCAGGACGCATCATTCACCACACTTGTTCCCCCGACTACGTCTAGTCCTGTATCAACCACTTTGCCATCCACCACAACCACCGTTCCGCCTGCTTCCACCAGCACTGTACTTACAACGTCCGCTCCGGTTTCATCAACACCCCCTCCTTCAACTACGCCCAAGCCAACAACCACTCCACCGGCTACAACATCTCTCCCCATATTATCTCCGCCGGCAGTAAGCACTTCGGGGGCCACCGCGGTCGGTGCTGTTTCAGCCACTTTAGATGGAACTCTGGACTCACTGGGCAGCGGTCCTAGCGTCAGCGTATATTTTGAATATGGAACCTCAGCTCAATATGGTCTGAAGTCCCCGGCTCAGACCTTGAATGCAAAAAGCCCGTTCAGCGCGGAAATCACCGGCTTAAGCCAGGATAAGACCTACCACTTCCGTTTTGTGGGAGAAAGCCCAACAGGTGGCACATCATATGGCTCCGATGTGACTTTCAACACCGGGAAATCAGGCGCATCGTTTCCAATATGGATAATTCTGGTGTTCGTAATATTAGCGGTAGTCGTGATAGGTATTTTCGTTCTGAGTAAAAAAGCGGGCAGGGCTGGCAACACGCAAAACCCTATGGCAACATCTGATATGGGTAATCCCCCAATGTCAGCAGGTGTCACAGGAAGTCCCAATCTGAATAAGGATCTCCAGGACCTCGAGGCTTTACGCACCCAGGGAGCTATTTCTGATAAGCAATATAACGCGGTGAAAAAGAAACTCATGAAAAATATGAGCAATTAAATAAAAGCCAATATACAACATCAGAAAAAGAATCAATTGCTTTTTAAGAGTTTGTCGGGATTTTGTCCCGAGTCAACGTTGAAATGCCCAAGTACACGCTTGGCTTGGGCTAAGGCATATTAGGGCGAGATTACACGATAGGTTGGCTGTCAAACAGTGAAATAAATCGTTATCCGTCTTGTGACGGTAACGAAGTTTTCGTTTTCCATCCGAGCCTCATACCATTTCCAGCATTTCTTTACCGGTAACGTCATCTGCTGGAAAAGTAGTAGGTTCTGGGCTCGCCAGGTTTCGAACCTGGGACCAATCGGTTATGAGCCGACCGCTCTACCCCTGAGCTACGAGCCCTCGAAAACATTTTGGAGCGGGAGACGGGATTCGAACCCGCGACAACCTACTTGGAAGGCAGGCACTCTACCACTGAGTTACTCCCGCAAAGAACATGCCTATTTTAACCCTAATTTCCGTGCCTGTAAAGTGGGAGTGCCTGCTTCGTCCGAAAACGGCGGCGGGGAAAGCGGTTACGGACGGGCCGGAAACGGCCCCCGCCCCCTCTCCGTCCGCGAGCTGTCTTTCGCCTGGACCCTCGCCGCCCGCGCCGAGGCCAAGAGCGAAAAAACCGTCAGCGCCATGCTCGGTTCGCTCAGGTATTTCGTAAACTACATGGACTCCATCGGGTTCCCGGACGAGGCGGGAGCCGTCTCCCCTGTGCTGCTGCGCTCCTACATGGTTTACCTGCAGCACAAGCCCGCCTTCAGCCGCCACCCCTTCAGCCATGAGCAGCCGCGCCTCCTCTCCGACCAGACCGTAAACGGCTACCTGCGCGCCCTCCGCGCCTTCTTCAACTGGCTGGCGTCGGAAGGTTTCATCCCGGATTCGCCGTTCTTCCGACTGAAACTGCCCCGGCTCAGGCAGAGGATCATTAAACCCTACGGCCCGGGCGACCTGAACGGGCTTCTCGGGGCGGTGGACACCTCTTCCCCGGAGGGGTACCGCGACCTCTGCCTGCTGCTGGTCATGTTCGACACCGCCGCCCGCAGCGGCGAGGTCACCGGCATGAAGCTCGGGGACGTCGATATAGACGAAGGGTGCATCAAGGTCCTGGGCAAGGGC
>CAZMDI010000143.1:0-4388 GCA_964564995.1 uncultured Dehalococcoidales bacterium | reverse complement strand
AACGAAAGCCTCCTTAATAAGGGAGCTTTCGTTTTATTCCGGCACCAGTGAACCTATAGACGGGGTGTTTTGTGGGCTTTTCTCGGGGTCCACTCGGTTTCGATGTAAACCCTCGTGATTTCGAGATACGCTTCTTGAATATCGTCTTCGATCCGGTGAATAGCCTCATGCATCTGCTCGGGGGTAACTGATGGTTTGAATGTTACCCCCAGGTTCACCAGCAAAGCGTCTGGCCCAATATACATGGTAAGTATCTCTGCGGAACGCTCAACAGCCGAGTCAGACTCCACTCTTCGGCGGATATCCGCCAGCATGGAGGCATCCGCGCCCTCACCGAGAAGCAGCCCCTTAGTTTGGAAAGCAAGTATGAAAGCGACGCTCATCAGCAGCAGGCCGATGACAACCGACGCTACACCGTCAAGATACGGATTCTTCAGCATATGACCGAGGAAAACGCCGACGAAGGCGAAAACCAGGCCCAGCAGGGCAGCGCTGTCCTCAAAAACTATCGTGTAAGTGCTTGGATCTTTGGCTGTTATGACGTACTGCCAGATACCCTGTTTGCCTCTGGCCAAATTGAACTGCTTGAACGCCACCATGAATGAAGCCCCCTCGATGACAGTAGCCAGGGCCAGAACGATATAGTTCGTGACCGGGCTGGTATTCAAAATATCCGGTGTCACGTGGATGAGGTGAGTGATCCCTTCGTAAAGTGAAACACCGCCGCCGATGCCGAAGATGGAGACCGAAACAACCAGTGTCCAGAAATAGAGCTCCTTGCCGTAACCGAACGGGTGCATTTGATCAGCGGGTTTCCGGGCTTCTTTCAGCCCAAGAAGCATAAGACCGCCGTTGCCTGTGTCCACCAGGGAATGGATGCCCTCGGAAAGCATGGCAGAAGATCCGGTGATGCCAGCGGCTACGAATTTTATTACGGCTATCGCGAGATTGCCGACCACCGCCGCGATTACTGCTATTTTAGATTCGCCTTTTTGTTTATGTTCTACCATCTTGTTTCCTTTTGAATCAACATTACGAATGAAAATGATACCATTTCGAACAGCTGAATTCATCCCTGCAGATCAAAAAAGCTCATTCCGGATTTTACAACACCCCGAAATGATGCGTTCAAGCCCGCAATTCTAATCTTTCGGAATTGCGCGCTCTATCACAGAAGAGCATAAATCATTGTTTCGTGTTAATATTTGCAATCCAGTTTGAAAGAGCTTGCCGAATTGTCTATAAAAGAAAAAACGCCCTTCGGTATCTTATCCGTGATTGCCTGCGAGGTCCTCTGGGGCTTTAGCTTCCTGTTCACCAAAACGGCGACGGATTCGGCGTCTCCGCTGGCTTTATTAAGCTGGCGCTTCGTCGTCGCCTTCCTGGTGTTAAGCCTGCTGGCGCTGATGCGCATAGTAAAACTGGATTTCCGCAACAAATCGCTTTCAGCGTTATTGCTGCTGGCCCTTTTCGTGCCGGGTTTCTATTTCATCGGCGAGACAGTAGGCATCAAACTGACTACGGCCTCTGAGAGCGGCGCCATAATCGCCTGCATTCCCATCGGAGCCCTGTTGCTTTCGACCTTCATGTTGAGACAACCGCCCACAAAGCTTCAGGTAGCAGGAGTCGGCGTTACTACCATCGGAATCTTCGTCATACTGCTGGCTAAGGGTTTGAATGCAACCTTGAACCCGCTTGGCTACTTGATGCTGCTCGTAGCGGTTGTTTCCTACGGACTGTACTCGGTCTTCGCACAAAAGGCATCGCAATTTTCAAGCGCAGAGAAGACTTACGCGATGATAGCCCTCGGGGCAATCGTTTTTACCCCGCTGGCGCTCGTTGAAAGTGCTCGTAACAACTCGCTTAGAGAATTCGTGATGCTTCCGTTTGCCCATCACGAGTTCCTGACAGCAATCCTCTATTTGGGTATCGGCTGTTCAGTGATCGCTTTCCTCCTATACAATATGGCTCTAACTTCTATCGGCACTAATCGAACATCTTCTTTTGCAGGACTCGCGACGCTGGTTGCAATACTGGCCGGAGTGATCATCCTCAAAGAGGGGTACTCGCTCGCACAGGGTATCGCTACAGTGCTGGTGATAGCCGGCGTATACCTTGCGAACATGGCCCACGGGAAAAAGATAATCATAGACCCTGTGGATGAGTATTAGATGGATAATTCCGTCGATGTAAACAACAACCGGGTCAAGCTAGACCTGAAAAAATACAACCTTGGACATCTTGAAAACAAGAGTTTGATCGATTTTAGCGGCGAGGAAATCGAACAGCTGATGGATGCGGCGGCGGCTGATGATATCGCCCTGTCACTGGGGGTCCACTGGTCCAAAGTAAACGTACGGCGGGCCCTCGATGAAGGTACGTGCATGAATTGCGGGAAATGTTGTAACCCGAATCCGAACCGCCCTGACTCACCTGGCGTCGAAGTCTTTGTGACAGAACTGGATGCTATCGGCGCGGCATCCCGTATATCCAGAGAAAAGCTGCTAACAATGACGACCAAGGGCGCGGACGTGATCGAGTCAGGCCCGACCACGAGAGAACCTACCCGATGGCTGCCCCTCCCTTGTCCCTTTAATAACCAGATAAAACACCAATGTGAGATACATCAGGCAAATCCTGTGGTATGCCGGCTGTACCCATTCAGCATGTCAGGAGATATCCTCGCTGTGCACGTCGATTGCGATTATGGCAAGGATGTGTTCAGGAATATGATAAAAGAACTGAAGACGAAATTAAAAGATAATTCCTTGGATGCTTGATATTTGTATTTATTGCCAAGGCAAATTTCGACAAGCTTCTTCAATACTGAATGCGACACATTTTCCCATTTCTCATTATGTTTTGAACGATAATTGAAACCGGAAACAGATTCATCCTCTAACCAGTAGATAACCCCCTCCACAGCGCCTTATCGGCATGCTATACTCTTTCGCTGGGAGAATTTGAATATGATAGCAACTATCGCAATAACAACCGAGTGGGAAGGATGGTTAATTTCCGCCGGTATTTTCCTGCTGTTTTTGGCACTGGCTTTCTTCTCTCACCTGTTTTTCGGCAAGTTCCTTCACCTTCTAACTAAAAGAACCAAGACTAATTTTGACGATCATATCGTAAAAGCCCTGGATATCCCGGTTTCTCTGTCGGTGATTGTAATTGGTTTATGGATGGCGCTGGTACGCTTACCTGCTCTAAAAGACAATCTTGGCATCATCAATCGTGTTGGCATCATCGCCGCGATTGCTATCGGAACACTAGCGGTCGATCGTTTCCTCGGCGCTGTCATGACCTGGTATGGCGGAGAGGTGGCTAGCCGCACCCATACGGATATCGACGACAAGCTCATCCCTGTTATTAAACGCATCAGTAACGTAGTTGTGTATGCGATGGCGTTAGTTCTCATTCTCGATAATCTGAATATTAAAATAACTCCTCTTATCGCCGGCCTAGGCGTAGGCGGACTGGCGGTCGCTGTAGCTTTGCAACCGACCCTAAGCAATTTTTTGGCAGGCACGTACGTCATCACTGATGCCGTGATACGGAAAGGCCACTATATATTGCTTGATAGCGGCCAGGAAGGGCTGGTTGAAGATATAGGCTGGCGTACCACTAAAATTCGTCACTGGCAGGGAAACTTGATAGTCTTGCCTAATTCAAAACTGGCTGACGCAGTGGTGACTGACTTTGAAGCAGCTGAACTATCCAAGTTGTTCGCCATACCCTGTGGGGTGAGCTACGAGAGCGACCTCGACGAAGTTGAGAGGGTGGCACTTGATGTGGCACGTGAAATAACACTAAGGTGCCCTGAGGCATCCAAGGATCACGAACCCGAGCTGCGTTATAAAGAATTCGGTGATTCAAATATAAATTTCACCGTATTGTTGAAATCCGTAGATCGCATCGGTCAGTTCGCCCTGAAACACGAGTTTATCAAGGCTCTGCATCGGCGTTTCAAAGCTGAGGGTATAACTATCGAATATCCTGTGCAAAAAGTCATTTTACGACAAATTGACAACCAATCGTAAACAAAACTGAACGTGATAGATGGCGCGCCCAATGAAACTTCGGTGGGCTTCGTTGCTTAATTGGCAACGGGGGTTCGATTCTAACGAACGACCTTCGGGTTCTCCCCTATTTGAAAATAGGGCTATAATTACCACATTTATCACGGGGATTTACTTAATGGGTATCAAGCGGGTCCCTCTATCCTGGGCGAATATTCTTTTGATTTTGATGTTGGGAGGCCTGGTTTATCTTTTAATCAAGGCTGATTGGCTTGTTGTCGCAGGGTTCATGGTCATACTACTTGTCGTGTTCTTTGAGGTGGTCCCCAAAAATCAGACAGGTAGCTAAGATAGAGTTTTGCCCCT
>CAZMDI010000142.1:0-4468 GCA_964564995.1 uncultured Dehalococcoidales bacterium | reverse complement strand
CCTTCACTTTCAAACTACATCAATATAGTAACCAAGATCCTCATAAGCATAGGAATCATTTTCGAGACGCCTTTTATCATTATGGGACTTGCCAGGCTGGGAGTCGTCTCCCCTCAGTGGCTGGCCTCCCGCCGCAAATGGTGGATCGTGCTCGCCTTTATCATAGCCGCAGTTGTCGGCCCCACCCCTGACCCGGTAACCCAGACCATCCTGGCGGTGACCATGATCCTTCTCCTAGAGTTAGGCATCCTGCTGGCCCGCCTCGTCTATAAAAAACGACCCCAGCCGGCATAAAACCAGGAGACTTCTCCTGCGATATATTTCCCAAACATCAAAGGTACACCACATAAATTTAAACGATGATTACATATTCAACATCATACGCACCGATCTGGCTCCGAGTGGCAATAACACGCTGGTAATAGCCATAGCGGCCTACAATCTGCCGAAATCGAAATGAAAATGGGCCGTCATCATCGGCGATGAAGGCGCTATCGTTTTGCGCATCGTACCGGCCTCAATCGCTACATTGCTTATGAACATTCCGCTCCTGTCAGCCATGGGCGGCGCGCTCTCAGCTTGTCGACCACATTAAATAGTATGCCCATCTGATAATTGATGCTCCATGCCCTTACGGGATATAATACGACTATATTTTAAGATACACAGTTACTGGAGTTATAAATGAATAAAACTATCGCAGTTTGCTCTGCATTCGTTCTTTTGGCCTGCGGGGTTTCTTCATGTAAGAACGTTGGCCCGACTCCGCAAACTGCAGAAGTTTATGTAATGACGAATTCAAGTTCAGACAATGCCATAATCGCTTTCAGCCGTGACGATACCGGGCTACTCACCCAGGAAGCTTCAGTTTCGACGCAAGGAAAGGGTTCCGGCAGTAGTCGTAACCCTTTGAATTCGCAGGGTGCCCTGGCCTTCAGCGGCGACAAGAAATGGGTATTGGCTGTCAATGCCGGATCGAACGAGATCAGTGTATTCAGCCTTACTGAGGAAGGTTTGAACTTCTCCAGCAAAACCAGCTCACTGGGCCAATTCCCGGTCAGTATCGCGTCATCAGGAAACCTGGTGTTCGTTCTTAACACCAAGAGTACCCCGCCCAACATCGTCCCCTTCACCCTCGATAAGAACGGCGAACTCTCTTCAGTGCCAGACAGTGTCAGGTTGCTACCCCCTGGAAATTATTCACAAGTCGGTTTTTCTCCAAACGGAAAATCATTGGTGGTCACAGGTGATTCAAACAACCTTATCCTCATTTATACGATGAAAGGAAATAACCCATCCTCTGACCCGGCCTTTGTTCGATCCAATGCCAGCGGTCCGGCTGCTTTCGCTTTCGATGCGGAGGGGGACCTCTTGGTTGTCGAATCAGGAAACGACTCGATCTCTTCGTATTCTTTCGTGTCAGATGGGTTGAAACCGATTACCACCTCCCTCGGCACCGGTGAAAAAACCCCCAGATGGGTGGTTTCTAATGGCAACTTCGCATTCACAAGCAATCTGGGAAGTGGCACGATATCCTCCTTCTCTATATCCAAGACAATCAACGGACACCTAATCCTCGCAAGTGCCATCGCAGCGAGTGGTACAGGGAATACCGACATGACGATCAGTTCAGACGGCAAATACCTGTATGTTCTTGACCCCGGTTCAAGGGCTGTCGACATATTCGGCATCGGAACTGACGGCACCCTGACACTTTCCGGGGAGTTACCGGGACTATTCGGTATCTCGGCACAGGGAATCATCGCCAGCTAAACGGAAGTAACGTTAGTTATGCCTGAATCTTACGACGATATTCCCCTAAACATTGACATACTGTCATACCTTATGTAATATTGAGCCACGACCGGACATCAAAAATAACTTATGACGGATAGCGATAAATCAAAGGTAGGCAGCCGCAAACCATCACGATTCGGGAGACATCCCAAGGCCGGGTATACCACCCAGGCAAGCGTGTGGATCGAAAAAGACGGGGAGCTATACCTCGGCGGCGGCCGTGCTATGCTGCTTGAACGCCTAGAACAGCTCGGCTCCATAGCCGCCGCTGCCCGATCCATGGGGCTTACGTACCGCAATGCATGGCTCTGGATAGATGCGATGAACCGCTTGGCTCCTTCTCCCGTTGTTGAAAAAATAACAGGCGGCGCCGGCGGGGGACATGCCCAGCTTACTGACGAAGGACGGAAAGCGATAACAGAATACAAGGAATTGCGCTCTAAACTCGCCGAACTATTTCCCGTCGACTAGCCTTCTTTTCTCCCACCCCTCCCACAACCGCTGCAAGTTCAAGAGGATTTACGTTTTACACCCTATGCCCATTAATGTAAAATAGGCCTAACTCCGGGCGGTTAGCTCAGTGGTTAGAGCGCTTGCTTCACACGCAAGAAGTCAGAGGTTCAAATCCTCTACCGCCCACCATACTGTTCGAAAGACAGAACTCCATCTTTCCCCTCTGTTAAACTAAATGTTGATATTGCCATGGGCAGGGTGTATTCAAGGGTGGCAACGTTGTCTTTTACCGTCAATTGCTTAACAAAGCCACGTATGAAAGCTCTCCTTTCAGCGACGGTTCCTCCCTCCAATAAAGCCGTGAAGTCCTCGATATAAGCCCTTAGTGTACCTGGGTCTATTTCTGGCATCCAATCATGATTCAGTTGGCTCTCAAGAGCATCCTTGTTTGCCATCAGCCTTTCCATTGTGGATTTGTGGCGAAGTATCCTCGGTTTGAGGTCTTCCAGGGTGAACTGCTTGAGTTCAACCGCCTCGTATAAGGCATCCATCCTCGATTGGGTATCTACCATCTGGGCTTTGATGGAGGCGAGTTTTTCTTTTTCACTCGCGTGGCTTTCACTTAACTCCTCGTTCACAATTTTGACTAATTCGCCGATTTTATCTTCATTGAGAATCAGTGTTTTAATCTTTTCCGTGACGAGAGCTTCAAACTTGGGCGCGTTGAGGTATTTCGCGTTGCATGCCCCCGCGCCTTTCTTGTGGAGCGAACCGCAGATGTAATAGGAAAACTTGCCGCTCTTGGCGTCCTGCCCTACCAGCGCCTTGCCGCAGTGGCCGCACTTGGTCAGGCCGCTTAACAGGAATCGGCTGGTGGTAACGCGAGGATGACATACCTTGGGCGCTCTCCCCGCTATGAGTTTCTGCACCGCATCGAAAGTTGCCTTGTCGATGATGGGAGGGCAGTAATCCGGAACGCGGAGGGGCTCGCTCATTCTTTTAGCCAATATGCCCCATACCATCACACCCGTATAAATCTCGTTCGATAGAATGAAGTGGACGCCGCTCTTGTTCCAGCCTTTTCCCTTGGGAGAAGGGATCGAACGTGCATTTAGACCGCGTACGATGTCAGTGATGCCTATGCCGGCCAGGGTGTCAATGAACATGGATTTAACGATCCCGGCCTGTGCCGGGTTAAGTGCCAGCTTGGTCCTCTCGTGTTCGTTGTCGTTCACTTTTATCTTGCTGTAGCCGTGAGGTGGTCTACGCGAGATGTAGAATCCCCGCGATACGCTTTCCTTCATGCCTCTGGAGACTTCCTGGCCCAGGTTGTCAGAGTAAAATTCGTCCAAACTTTCAATAATGCCCTCAAGCAGTCTGCCGGTGGGCGTGTCTTCGGATGGTTCATTGATGCTAATCACCTGTACGTGGTCTTTTCGCAGCAGAGTCTTGTAAACGATGCTGTCTCTGCGGGAGCGTGCGAATCTTGAGAACTTCCAGACTAAAATAGCATCGAATGGTTTTTCCTTTGAATGTGCCAGGGTGATCATGTCTCTGAACTCGGGACGCGAATCGGTGCAGCCGCTTTCGGCTTCGTCGATGAATTCCCTTACGATTTGATGCCCGCTTTTCGAGGCATATTCGCGCAGGCTTTTAAGCTGGGCGGCAATACTCAGGTCGACATCCTGGGCCACGCTTGAGACTCGGGCATAAATAGCTACTTTCATCTTTGTACCTCCAATAAGACTGGTTGTCCTCTGAATTGTCCTCGTTTAAGGGCAGGGCAAGGTTACAGTCAACATGTAGGTGGTTCCGTCATCGCCTTTGACGGACCATTCAATATGGTTGTTCCAGCCGGAATAGACCCAGAGACCAGAACAAGGGATATACAGGTTCGAGATTAAAAGGTCCCACCAGTATTTCCTGGCAATAATCCTGGCGAGAATTGCCAACCCGATGTTAAAAGGGTTGCCGAATCCGGATTCATCTGCTTTATCCATTTTCGTCTCCCCATAGCGATTGATCTATTCGAACCGATTCATAATTCGGATCGCGGGTGATTATGGCCTTAGGCTCGAGCATATACTTGCCGTTTCCGATATACCTCAGATATCGGCTTGTGTTTTTAAAGTGTTTGGCAGAGGGATGGTTAGGCGCTGACGCTATCACCCGCGACCAGAATGAGCGCTTGTTGAGGCCGGGATGCCGCTGCTCCGCC
>CAZMDI010000141.1:0-4494 GCA_964564995.1 uncultured Dehalococcoidales bacterium | reverse complement strand
CTCTCGATCGCCTTTCTGAGGGTGTCGTTTTACTGGGGATCATGTACGTGCTGGCCAGGAACGGGTCCGCAACCGGCGCCGTACTGGCCGGGGCAACACTGATGCTTTCTTTTATCGTCAGCTACATCCGTGCCCGTTCCGAGTGCATGGGGGTGCAATGCTCGGAAGGATGGTTCACCCGCACGGAGCGTGTTATCGTCATCGCACTCGGTTTGATGCTGAACCAGATTACAGTAGCACTGTATATTATTTCTGTGCTGAGCCTGGTTACAGCTTCACAAAGATTGTTGGCCGCCTGGCGCAAACTGCGGCCGGTAGGCCCCGGAAAATGACGTCAGGGCTAAATTAAAAAGGGGGAATTATGCCTGTTCTAGCTATAGTAGGAGGCCAATGGGGGGATGAAGGCAAGGGTAAGGTGGTTGACCAGCTTGCTGAGAATGCCGACGTCGTAGTTCGCTTCTCAGGAGGTGATAACGCCGGTCACACTGTCATTAACCCTCTTGGAGAATTTAAACTCCATCTCGTCCCTGCCGGTATATTCTCCAGCCGCGTGCTTTGCGTTATCGGAAACGGCGTGGTTATCAATCCTGCCGTGCTGATGAGCGAAATCGCCATGCTCAACAAATCGGGAGTGGATACGACGCGACTCGCCATAAGCAATCGCGCCCATTTGGTTATGCCCTATCACATTATGCTGGATGAACTCGAAGAAAAATCCAAGGCAGGGAAAGCCCTCGGAACCACTAAACGGGGTATCGGCCCGGCTTTCGCTGATAAAACCAATCGCCTTGGCATCCGTACGTGTGACCTGCTGGACAAGGCGGGGCTCAAGGAACGCCTGAGTATGGTCCTCGAGGGTAAGAATACTCTATTTACAAAGGTTTACGGCGCCCCGCCTATGTTGCTCGAAGAGATTTACACGAAGTACTGCGATTATGCTGATTTTTTGGCACCTTTCATCAAGGATACAGAGATGTTGCTAGACGAAGCCATTTGCCGGAAGCAGCTGGTTATCCTGGAAGGGGCGCAGGGAGCCCTGCTGGATCCAGATTTCGGCACCTATCCGTACGGCACTTCATCTTCACCACTTTCTGCTGGGGGTTGTCTGGGAGCCGGTATCGCACCCAACCGCATCGACAGTGTTCTCGGTATCTTCAAGGTATATTGCACACGTGTCGGAAACGGGCCGATGCCAACCGAGTTGATGGATGAAACGGGGCAGATGATCCGCGAAATAGCGCACGAGTACGGAACGACCACGGGGCGGCCCAGGCGCATAGGCTGGTTCGACTCCGTAGCCGCCCGGTTCAGCTGCCGCATCAATGGGCTTACGAGTGTTGCTCTCACCCGCCTTGATGTGTTCGATACGATGGGGACCCTTAAGATTTGCACCCATTATATGCTTGACGGCAAAAAGATCGAATATTTCCCTGCCAGCGTAGCCGAACTTGAGAAGTGCCAGCCGGTTTACGAAGAGATGCCTGGATGGGGCGTACCTATTACCGAAGTAAGGCGGTTCAAAGACCTTCCCAAACAGGCGCAGAGATACCTCAGGCGGATCGAGGAACTAATGCAGTGTTCAGTGAACATGGCGTGTTGCGGCCCGTCCCGCGAACAGGTCATACAGTTAAAGGCAGTAATTTAATATCGTTTCGGCATCATGAAAAGGGGGAGCTTTGTGCTCTCCCTTTTTTGTTGACATAAAGACAATGGGGCTGGTAGGGGATGGGAAGGAGGAGGGTTGGGAAACGAGGGGAGCAAGTTTTCCAGGGGGCGAGGACCTTGTTGTCGGGGTTTAACCGTCATACAGGGGCAGTCAAAGGCAGACCTAGTCCTGATCAAGAGAGGCACCGGCCTTATGGTTCACTATTCATTTTTATAATCGCCGGCCGAATCAGCACTGGGATAATTAATTAAGGGGGTTGTCTCAATGCGCGGTCGGTTTATCTCTCAGCATCAGGTAGAGGGGATGCTCGGTGCCCGGGATAACCGTCTCGTTAACCAGTCGGAAACCGAAATGTTCGTACATCTCTACGTTTTTCCTGTTCTGAGTTTCGACATAGCAGGATGTGTCGTTCAGGTCGAGCCTTTCTAGCATCGGCTCCAGCAAGGACCTTGCTAAACCCTTGCCCTGTAGGCTGGGGTCCACTGCCAGGGTATTCAGGTAGTAGTGATTGGGGGGAGCGTACTTTTTTCTTAGTTTTTCGCAGAGCTACATGGTCCTGCCATCGCGCAGCAGGTATCGCCAGCCGCACCGTAGTGGTAATTGGGGGTATCCGGCCTGTATGAGCATACTCATGGACTGCTTGGCCTGGGCGGGCATCCAGATCGCCACGCCCTCGCATTCAGTGGAGGTAGCATAAGCTTCAGATCCACCGAGCACCGCCATCCGGAGAATAGTCTCGAATGCATACCGCAGGTTGGACCGTTTTGAGATGTCAGGAATCATCCAGAGTGTCAAAGAATCCCCTTCAAACGCGCGGGCACATGTTATCGAGGCTTTTTCGACGATAAATTCGTTGATCCTCACAAGAGAACCGAGTGTTGCGTCCGAGTTGTGTGTCAAAAATGGATTCCTAAATCGAGCAAATATTCAAGGGTTGTGACAAGCGACAATCCTGCATAAAGAACCAGGAGGCGCATGACTATAGCCGTATTTGACGGCCGGATAAGCGCCATCCCGACTACCTCGGCAAGTCGATCTTGTAGCGTTTGAGAGTTTCGCGTACTATGGCGGCCGTTTTTTCGTCGGCCTCCGTGAGCGGAAGGCGGACCCCACCTACGGGAAAACCAACATGGTTGAGGGCGTATTTCACCGGAATCGGATTAGAAATGATAAAAAGGTCTTTGAAAAGAGGCACAAGGTCACGGTGAATCTCGGCGGCCCTCGCGGTGTTCCCTGAAGCAAAGTTGTTTATCATGTCCTTTATCTGGTTGCCTACAAGGTGAGAGGCGACGCTTATGACTCCGTAGGCGCCTATGGCCATCATGGGCAGAGTGTCGGCATCGTTGCCGCTCCAGACTACGAAATCGTCCCGGATTTCGCGCGTTCCGCGGATGACCCTGGCGGCCTGTTCCATGTCGCCTGACGCTTCTTTAAGACCTACTATATTTTTGATACCTGCGAGGCGGATAACCGTGTCGGAAGATAGGTTGGTGACCGTTCGCGAAGGTACGTTATACAGGATGCACGGAAGCGCCGTGCTTTCAGCTATGGTCTTGAAATGCTGGTAAAGGCCTTCTTGTGTGGGTTTATTGTAATAAGGGACGACTAGTAGACAGGCGTCCACTCCCCATTCTTCTGCACGGATTGTGTTTTCTCTGGCCTCTTCTGTGCTGTTGGAGCCTGTACCGGCAATGACGGCACCGCTCTTCCCCACAATTGATTCTATCTCGCGGAAGAGACGATGTTCCTCTTCCCATGTTACGGTCGGAGATTCACCTGTGGTGCCCACGACCACGATGCCGTCGCTACCGGAGTCGATAAGGGCCTTTGCCAGTTTGCGCGCTTGAGTATAGTCCACTGCCCCGAGGGGGTCGAAAGGCGTAACCATGGCCGTGATAAGCCTGCCTAGCTCTTTACCGCTTTTCATATTACGCTCCAGGGTGCAGCCGTTCATGGCGCACTAACTCTTCGGCTATCTGCACCGCGTTAAGGGCCGCTCCCTTACGCACATTGTCAGCAACTATCCACATCACCAGGCTATTGCTGGCTGAAACATCGCGGCGAATACGTCCCACGTAGGTGTCGTCAGTGCCGGCCGCCATCCAGGGGTGTGGATAAAGGCTGATGGCCGGGTCGTCCAGAACCCGCACCCCCGGAGCCTGGGAGAGGATGCGCCTCGCGTCATCCGGCGATATCGAATTTGTAAATTCCACGTTAACGGCTTCGCTATGGCTGATAAATACGGGTACACGAACACAGGTAGCCGATACCAGAATGTCGTCATCATGCATTATCTTGCGCGTCTCTTCCACCATCTTCCATTCCTCTTTGGTGTAGGCGTTATCTAGGAAGACGTCGATCTGGGGGAGTACGTTGAAAGCTATCTGGTGTGGATAAACGTGGGGCACGACGTTCTGCGCGCCCAGTATCTGCTTGGACTGTGCGGTTAATTCGTCGATTGCCGCCGATCCGGTGCCTGAAACCGACTGGAATGTGGTGACGACGATCCGCTTGATGGGGTTGATCTTGTGAAGAGGGTTGAGGGCAACCACCATCTGGATGGTGGAACAATTCGGGTTGGCGATGATGCCTTTATGCGTTTTAATGTCCCCTGCATTTATCTCGGGGACCACGAGAGGCACGTTCTCATCCATGCGGAAGGCGGCACTGTTGTCTATGACCACTGCTCCGGCGCGGGCAGCTATCGGAGCGAAATACCGGCTGATGTCAGCGCCGGCTGAAAACAGGGCGATGTCCACATCGCGGAATGACTCCGGCGACGTTTCTTTAACTTCGTATTCCTTGTGGTTATAGAAGAGTTTTTTGCC
>CAZMDI010000140.1:0-4507 GCA_964564995.1 uncultured Dehalococcoidales bacterium | reverse complement strand
ATCGGCATAGTGAATGAGAAGACGATAGACAAGATCAATATCTATCAGGCCACAAAAAAAGCGATGCAGATCGCCATATCAAATCTCGAACTCCCGCCCGATTTTGTGATCGTCGATGGCAATATGAAGATCGCTACCAAGTGCCCTCTCAAGTGCATCGTCGGAGGAGATTCCAAATCCCTTAATCATCAGCCGAATTACACACAGTTCGGGAAAGTTGTCGAAGGCATGGATATCGTAATGAAGATCGCATCGGTGCCCGTCGGTTTCAAAAACGGTGAAATGAGCAAGCCTCAAACAGATCCCGTTATCAAGACCATTACAATCATAGAGGCGTAAAAATACTGCTTTGCGCTATAAGCAGTCAGCTTTCAGCGACATTTGAAGGATTGTCGGGCTTCGGCCCGACAATCCTTTTTGGAAATGGCGTCTGCACAGGCGGACTGTGCTCCTCGCAAAGACAAACTAGAGCCTGGGATGACCACAAAGTTCGGTACGACAAAAAACAAAATATATTATTAACCTTGACACAGCTATAGGTTTGTGCAAAACTAGTCTCAGAAACAGAAAGGCAATACTGGAAACAATGTTCGCCTTTCTAAGGCTAAAAGATGTCAGAATGGGCATTTATCACAACCCACGGACTGGTGCTTGCTTCGATCGCCAAACACCCCCGGAGTACTGCGCGCGACATCGGTGACGCCGTGGGAGTCACCGAACGGACAGCCCACAAGATCATCATCGACCTCGAAGAATCAGGCTATATCACCAAGACAAAGGTTGGACGCAAAAACAAATACACCATCCACCCCGACATGCCTCTGGCTGACGAAGCCAGCGACGCTGCCGTCGGTGAACTCCTAGTCATGCTCGGCTGGAAGCGCCGCCGTCACCAGCCGGCTGAATCAGTAGCCTAGCTCCCTTTTCCACTTCATCGTCTCCCGCCTAGGTCAAATCCGGCTTTCCAAATTGCCCATATTCCGGATACTATGATATATTTCTAACACTTATGAAAATCGATATCGACTATGAATTAATCCCGGACGGCACCATCACTTCCCCACTCGGTTTCAAGGCCGGGGCGGCCTACGGTGGCATCAATAAACACGCCAGGTTCAACCTCGACGTAAGCATATTGGCGAGCGATGTCCCCTGCTCCGCGGCCGGTGAATTTACCACAAACAAGATCAAGGCCGCTTCGGTGCTGTTATGTCAACAAATACTGCCCTCTAAATCTGTGAGGGCTATCGTGGCAAACAGTGGATGCGCCAACGCCAGCACAGGAGAGCAGGGACACATGGACGCTTCAAACATGGCCTCAGCTGCGGCCGCCAGGGTGGGGGCCCGTCTGGGTGAAGTCCTTGTGGCTAGCACCGGAGTGATCGGTCGGAGGCTCCCCGTGGATCTTCTGAATTCCGCTATCAGCCGTGTTAACCTATCCAGAGACGGCGGTCATGAGATGGCGAAGGCCATCATGACCACCGATACGGTCCCTAAGGAAATCGCAGTCAAAGCAGGGGGGTTCATGATCGGGGGGATCGCCAAGGGCGCCGGTATGATCCACCCCAACATGGCTACTATGCTTTCGTTTCTGACGACCGATGCCTCGCTCGAACCGGGTTTCCTCTCCGCGAGTCTGAAAGAAGCGGTAGACATGTCCTTCAATATGATATCTGTGGACGGGGACACTTCACCGAATGACAGCCTCATCCTTTTATCCAACGGCATGGCCGGAGGCGAACCGATACACAGCGGCTCCGAAAAAGCGCGACTTTTTCAATCGGCTTTGAACGCCGTTTGCGTTCACCTCGCAAGATCAGTGGCCCGCGACGGCGAGGGTGCTACGAAACTTATAGAAGTGAACGTTCGGGGCGCGGCCAGCATGGCAGACGCCAGGATAACCGCCCGCACCATCACCACGTCACCGCTCGTCAAAACGGCCGTCCACGGAAACGACCCCAACTGGGGGCGCATAGTAGTGGCAGCGGGGCGCAGCGGAGCTGAACTCGTCGAGAATAAAATAAGTCTCGATATCAGCGGGGTACCCGTCGTAAGCGAGGGGATGCCCTTGCCTTTCGATGCAGATAAGCTGGTAGCGGCACTTAAACTCCCCGACGTACAGATCAATTTCGACCTGAACCTGGGGCCTTATTCGGCCACAGCCTGGGGCTGCGATCTTTCGGCCGAATACGTTTCCATCAACGCCGATTACACTACCTGAAAAGACAGAGGCGATATTGAATAAAGAACCCGGTGTGATAGTGATAAAACTGGGCGGGTCGGTGATTTCCAGCAAGGATTCCGCCGTTCAGAGTATCGTCGAACTCCAGAAATCCGGCCGCAAGGTTGTGGTAGTGCACGGCGGTGCAAGCATGGTCAACAAATGGCTGGCCGCCCAGGGTGTTACCTCCGAATTCAGACAAGGCGAAAGGATTACCGACGCCAAATCTCTCGAGGTCGTCACTGCGGTGCTGCCAGGCCTCGCCAACAAGGAAACGGTCGCCGCGATCCTCGATGCCGGTGGCAAGGCAGCCGGGATCAGCGGAGTGGACGGCGGGATGATACAGGGCAAAGTCAGGGACCCGGAGCTCGGTTTTCTCGGAGATGTCGTCAAGGTTGACGCGCAGATAGTGGAAACACTTCTCAAAGACGGATTTATCCCGGTGATTTCACCCGTCAGCCTCAACTTTTTCGGGAAGCGGTCGGGTGATCCACTGCTGCTCAACGTCAACGGCGACGCAGTGGCAGGCGAAATCGCCGCCGCACTACGCGCCGAGCAGCTTGTATTCTTGACCGACGTCAACGGCGTAAAGGACCGCACCGGAAAGGTCATTCAACAATTCGGGACGGACGAAATCGAATCCCTTCTCGCGAGCGGGACTGCTTACGGCGGCATGATCCCCAAACTGAAAGCCTGCTTGCGTGCCGCACGGGCAGGCACGACCTGCCGTATCGCAGATGGACGCTTTCCCGGGGCCGCGACAGACGCGATCTCCGGGCACTTTAGCGGCAGCACCGTAAACGCCGAGGAGAGTTAATTATGGACCCGGTTGAGTCTGAAAAAAAGTATTATATGCCCGTATACGAGCGCATGCCCGTAACGCTTGTCCGCGGAAAAGGCGTAAACGTCTGGGACGACACAGGCAAGCGCTACCTCGACTTTGTTTCAGGGATAGCTGTAAACAGCCTCGGGCATTGCCATCCCGCTGTGGTTAGGGCCATAAATCACCAGGTACGAACGTTGATTCACACTTCCAACCTCTTTTATACAACCCCTCAACTGGAACTGGCGGAACTGCTCGTATCCCATAGCGCAATGAAAAAAGCATTCTTTTGCAACAGCGGGGCCGAAGCGGTCGAGGGCGCGGTAAAACTCGCAAGGCGCTGGGGCCAGCTGAAACTTGGCGGAGCCTATGAGGTGATCACCGCCAACGGGTCTTTTCACGGGAGGACCCTTGCTATGGTGGCTGCAACAGGGCAGCCGAAGTTCCAAAAACCCTATGAACCCTTGCCATCGGGTTTCATAAATGTAGCTTATAACGACATCGATGCCATCAAAAAAGCCACGACAGACAAAACCTGCGCCGTCCTGCTGGAACCTGTCCAGGGCGAGGGCGGGGTCAACATACCGGGGCCCACTTATTTGAAACAGGTCCGGGCATGGTGCGACCAGAAGGGGCTCCTGCTGGTCCTGGACGAAGTGCAAACCGGCATCGGCCGGTGCGGCACCCTTTTCGCCTATGAACTGTACGGGATCGAACCCGACGTGGTGGCGCTGGCAAAGGGATTGGCCGGGGGGATACCTATCGGCGCCGTCCTGGCGACCGATAAAGCATCGGTCTTTGCCAGGGGAGACCACGGTACCACCTTCGGGGGAAATCAACTGGCATGCGCCGCGGGGACAGCGGTCCTGAGATACGTCATTGAAAACGATATCCCTGCGCATGCGAAAGCCATGGGCGAACTTCTGCTCGCCGGATTAACTAAACTCAAAAACGAGTTTAAATGCATCAAGGACGTCAGGGGGAAGGGACTCCTGCTGGCTGTCGAGTTCGACCAGGACATCGCAAAAGGCGTGGCCCTTTTATGCCTTGAACAAGGGCTTCTCATCAATAACCTCAAACCCAACCTGATCCGGCTCATCCCGCCTCTGGTAGTTCAGTCGGCGGATATCGCGAAGGCCCTGCGCCTTTTGAAACACTCTTTGAAACAGGCGTCGGCGAACTTGGCATGAAGTCTACAAAAAAACTGGCAGGGTTGTGGCTCGGAGGATTTACGCTGCTCCTCGCGGCCACACTAGCCATCGCCCTCGTATTGCCGTCACCATTCATGCCCGGGTTGATGTGCATGGAGGTCGGAGGCCAGCTACTGTCATCTTCAGATTTCAACAACGTTCCCGTTCAGGTGACTGCGAGCGCCATGGACCTCGGTCAAAAATTCTTCCCTGGAGATAAAGCCCGGGCGGAAGACCTTGCCAGCCAGCTTGTCGGGACCTACCTCGCCGCGG
>CAZMDI010000139.1:0-4512 GCA_964564995.1 uncultured Dehalococcoidales bacterium | reverse complement strand
CTGACGCTTTGTCTGTCATCCGTGAGAAGATTCCTTTTCCGTCGGTGTGCGGGTTGGTGTGTTTTCATCCCTGCCAGCTTAAATGCAGAAGAGGTCAGATAGACGAACCCATAGGTATACGCGAACTCAAGCACTACGCTGCCGAGCAGGGTGGCGATGCCTGGAAAAAGAAGACAATTAATCGTCCGTCTACCGGGAAGCGCATAGCTGTTATCGGCGCTGGACCGGCCGGACTTACCGCGGCATACTACCTGGCGAGGCTTGGCCACGCGGTGACCGTCTTCGAATCCTCCTCCGAGGCGGGAGGGATGATGATCCAGACCCTTCCGGCTTATCGCCTGCCCAAAGATATTTTGAAGAAAGAAATCCAGGTTATCCTCGATGTGGGGGTTGAACTCAAAAACGGCGTACACGTAGCTTCTGCCGGGGGCCTGCTGGCCGAAGGATACCAGGCTGTCTTTGCGGCCGTCGGCGTGCATGGCCTGATGCCCCTTGGCATCCCCGGGGAAAACAGTCCGCATTACATGGATAGCATAGTCTTTCTGAAAGCGGTCAATGGGGGGAAGCGCGTGGAAATGGGAGGCAGGGTGGCCGTTGTCGGCGGCGGTAACACCGCTATCGATGTTGCCCGTACAGCTTTACGGCTGGGCGCAAAAGAAGCTACGCTGGTTTACCGCCGTACCCGGGCCGAGATGCCTGCCAGCTCTGAAGAGGTTGAGGCGGCTTTGGAAGAAGGGGTGAACATACTCGAACTGGTCGCGCCGCTTGCCATAGAGGACAAAGACGGCGTGTCTATACTGAAGTGCCAGCGTATGCAGTTGGGGCCGGTGGATGCAAGCGGCCGGCGCCGCCCGCTTCCGGTTGAAGGCGACATGTTTGATATTGAATTTGAGACTATCATCGGCGCCATCGGGCAGCGTTTCCACGCCGGTGAAAACCTTGGGCTCGCGTTGAGCAAGCATAATACCCTCATGGCTGACCAATATAGTTTGGCGACGCTAATGGATGGCATATTCGCGGGAGGCGACGCCGTGCGAGGCCCGTCCTCTATTATCGAATCCATTGCCGACGGACGCCAGGCGGCCCAGTCCATTGACCTGTATCTAGGCGGGGCCGGGGATATCCATGAAAGTCTCATCGAACCCGAAACGAACCCGGGACACGTAGCAGAACCCACCGACAAGCATGCGGTTCGTCCCGATACTCTGCCGGTAAGCCTGCGCTTGAAAGGTTTCGCTCCCATTGAAGCCGGTTTTACCCGCGAACAGGCCCTGGAAGAATCCGCCCGCTGTTTGCATTGCGATCTTGAGCCGAGGGAGTAAGTTCAGAGTGGATAATATCGATATCACTATTGATGGCAAACCGATAAAGGCAAGACCGGGGTCAACTGTACTCGAGGCCGCTCTCGAAGCTGGAATTTACATACCAAACCTGTGCCATCACTCCGATCTCGAACCTTACGGAGGTTGCCGCATGTGCCTGGTTGAGATACAAGGTATGCGCGGGCTGCCGACCGCCTGCACCACGAAGGTGGCTGGAGGCATGGTAATCAAGACCTACGGCATCGAGTTGGACCAGGTGAGGCGCGACACGCTGCAGCTTCTCCTTGCCAATCATCCCATCGATTGTCTCACATGCGTAAAGAATCAGCGCTGCGAACTGCAGAAGGTTGCTGCCTACATGGGAGTCACAGAGCGAACGCTGCGGCGCACCTCCCTTCCGAAGGTGGTGGATGAATCCAATCCTTTCTTCAAACTGGACCGCAATTACTGCATACTCTGCGGTCGCTGCACGCGTACCTGCGACGAGATAACATGCGTTAATGCTATCGAAATGGTCAGCCGCGGTGACGATACCCGCGTCAGCACTTTCGGCGACCAGCCTTTCATGGAATCTATCTGTCGCTCCTGCGGTGAATGCGTGGCCCGCTGCCCGGTTGGCGCTCTCGTTCCCAAGAACACCGTCGTTCCTTCGTCTGAAGTGCCTACGACCTGCTGCTACTGCGCCGTAGGCTGTTCCATGTACCTCGGCGTGCGCGACGGCAAGATCGTTTCAGTACGGGGCAACCACGACGGCGAGGCCAATAAAGGTAAGCTCTGTGTCAAGGGACGCTTCGGTATCGCGGAATTCGTCACACATGCCGACCGGCTCACCACACCGCTTATACGCGGGGAGAACGGCCAGACGCCTGCCGGGTGGGATGCCGCCTTGCAGTTCGTTGCCGAAAAATTCAAGCAATTCCAACCGGACGAAATCGCCGTGGTAGCTTCAGCCCGGTGTACGAACGAAGACGTCTTCGTTACTCAAAAACTGGCGAGGGCGGTGTTCGGAACCAACAATATAGACCACTGCGCCCGGCTGTGACATGCCGCAACAGTGGCCGGTCTGGCCACCCAGTTCGGTTCAGGAGCGATGACCAATTCCATAGGAGACCTGAAAGCGTCCGCCTGCATCCTCTCGATCGGCGGCAATGTCACCGAAGCACACCCGGTGATAGGCTTTGATGTGAAACAGGCGTTGAAGCGGGGGACCAGACTCATCGTCATCAACCCGCGCAAAGTCGGGCTCGTGAGGCACGCCGATCTGTGGCTGAGACCACACAGCGGAACCAACGTGCCTCTGCTTATGGGCATGTGCAAGGTCATACTTGACAACGGCTGGCAGGATGAGGCTTTCATGTCTGAGCGTTGCGAAAACATGGACGTTTTCAAAGAGTCCCTGGCACAATACGACCTCGAGAGCGTCAGCAAAATCACCGGGGTGCCTGCCGAAGATATCAAAACCGCTGCGTGTATGTATGCGAAGAACAGCCCGGCCTCCATCCTGTACGCCATGGGTATCACGCAGTTCACCCACGGCACCGATAACGTCATGGCTGTCGGCAATCTGGCGATGCTGACAGGTAACATAGGCAAACCCGGGGCGGGCGTCAATCCACTTCGCGGGCAGAACAACGTGCAGGGAGCCTGCGACGTTGGGGCTCTTCCAGCGGTATATACAGGTTACCAATCCGTCAGTGACCCCGTCATCCAGGCAAAGTTCGCCAGAGAGTGGGGCAAGGCCCCGGGGCTTAAACCTGGCTTGACCCTCATGGAAATGTTCGACGCTGCCTGCGCCGGCAAAATCAAGGCAATGTACATAATAGGCGAGAATCCCATGCTGAGCGATCCCGACGTAGCACACATTCAAAAAGCTCTCTCAAGCCTGGAGTTTCTGGTGGTTCAGGATATTTTCCCCACCGAGACAACAGCTATGGCGCATGTTGTGCTACCGGGGGCCAGCTTTGCAGAAAAAGATGGCACCTTTACCAATACCGAGCGGCGAGTGCAGCGAGTCAGAAAAGCCATCGAGCCGGTAACGGGATGCCTTCCTGACTGGCAGATCACGTGCCAGATCGCGCAGAAAATAGGCGCAGACGGGTTTGCTTACACCGGTCCGAATGAGATAATGAGGGAGATAAATCTGCTCACACCAAGTTACGGTGGTATCTCCTACGAGCGCCTGGACGAATGCGGCAGCCTGCAGTGGCCGTGTCCTACGGCGGAACATCCGGGAACCACCATTTTACATGAGCACGTGTTTACGCGTGGCCGCGGAAAGTTCATGCCGCTGAAATATAATCCGCCCGCCGAGATGCCTGACAGCGATTTTCCGCTGATCCTTAACACCGGGCGTGCTCTTTTCCATTTCCACACCGGTACCATGACCAGACGCGTGGACGGCCTCAACCAGTTCATGAAAGAAGAAAAGCTTCAAATCAATCCTGCGGACGCCACAAAACTTGGTATCACCGAAGGGGAAAAAGTCTCCGTGTTCTCCCGCCGCGGGCGGGTCGAAGCGAGCGCCATGGTGACCGAGATCACTCCGCGGGGTACCGTTTATATGACGTTTCATTTCAAAGAAACACCCACCAACCGGCTTACGAACTCTGCGAGCGATCCGGTAGCCCATACTCCGGAGTATAAAGTCTGCGCAGTCAGGGTTGAAAAATCTTGGCCGCAGACCCGGGAATAAATTGCAGCACATCGGTGTTGATATTATTGAGATAGCCCGCATCGCTGAAGCCATCCAGCGGTTCGGGAAGGTGTTCCTCGAGCGCATCTACACGCAGAAAGAAATAGACGCCTACAAAGACAAGCTACCGTCGCTCGCGGTGCGCTTTTCGGGAAAAGAAGCGGTTATCAAGGCGCTCGACGCGCCGGGAACCAGTCCCAGAGACATCGAGATACTGTCTTCGCCCGAAGGGAAACCCCTGGTGACGCTTTACGGGAAAGCCAAAGGTAAAGCCGAAAGGCTGGGTATATACCATCTCGACATCACTCTTTCGCACGCCCGTGACTACGCTGTAGCTTTCGTGGTCGGCCAATCCGCTTAGACCCTTTCCACCCCCCGCGGCCACAGCCTCAACGCCTACCGTGTATCGAAGTAGTTAAGCGTGTCCAGAAGGTTTTGCGGACAGGTTTCGCCAAAATCAATCATACAATTGTTAACAATGCTTGTTATTCTGGCTTG
>CAZMDI010000138.1:0-4547 GCA_964564995.1 uncultured Dehalococcoidales bacterium | reverse complement strand
GAACAGCCTGACCGTCAACCAGGACGGTACAAGCGGCACATTCGCCCAGGTTGCAACCTTCTTTTAGGGCGAACAACCCCAGTCCTTCGCGCAAAACGCGTGCCAGAGACCAGTACGGTTTGACCTGGAAGCCGTAACCGACACCGTTAACGGTGAAACCGACCAGCGATATATCCGCATTCGGATGCACGATGTTGAAATGCGACTTCATCGCATCCAGAGAAGGGTATTCTGTGCCGTCAACTGGGTCAATGTACTTGGTGACGTTAACGGTTGAGGTGGTGGTGATGGGTGGTAAGGTTACCGTTTTGGCATCGGTAACAGTCGTGGTTTTTCCGCAGGCTGTTGCGAGAGCAACTGAACCGACGGCGGCCCCGCCGACTACTAATCCGGCGTCTTTAAGAAAATCTCTTCTAGAAATTCCTTCTTTGTTCTCTTCTTGGGACATGAAGTAAATCGCCTCCTATTAAGATTTCGAGTCGAAAAATAAGGTAACCAAGAATTTTTCTTTGCGCCACCTCCTTTCAATTTTTGAAATCCGAGATCAAGAGCCTGTTTATCATTATGTTAGCGGGAACCTGACCACGCCAACTCCCTATGTAAGGGCAATCGGGGACAAGCTTTTTGATTGAATTTAACTTAGCATATATATTGTGTATTGTATGTCAGCTAATGGCGAACATATGTGTAGGGAATTTCCTACAATATTGGAGAGCTTGTATCCCCTTGAATTTTTGCCTCTGGGTATCTTTTTAAGGCATAGTTCACATAAATAAGGGGTATTATCCGCAACTTGAAGAAAGATTGATCCATTTCGAAACCAGCATCCGTGGCTTGCGGCAAACAAAAACAAAAAAGCCTCCCCTTTTTGACGCGGGAGTCTCCTTTGCTTTTCTGTACAATGGTTCTAAAATAATTCCTTTTCACTTGATTTGACCGCTCTTTGCATCTCTTCGTTGAGCATCGCAGGCAGGCCCTGGATGTCAACTTTAATAAACCCTCTGATGATGGCAGCCGTTGACTGGTCGCGAGTCAGGCCCCTTGCCATGAGGTATTCCACCTCTTCTTCGGCGATCTTGCCAACTGCAGCCTCGTGTGAAAGGTCGACTCCGGCACGTGTGCCTTTAATCTCAGGGATGGCGTGAATCGTTCCGCGGTCTCCGAGGATAAGGCCCCGGCATTCGAGGTGCCCTTTGGTTTCCGGCTCATTCGCTTCAATGTAACCGCGAGAAATAATGTCGCCACCGGTGCTGATAGTCCGGGCGACCATTTCTGTCCTGGCACCTTTGGCGTTGAGAAACGCTCGCGAGCCGAGGTCTATAGTCGACCCGGGGGTAGCGACCACGACAGAATTAAAGCGTACCGTGGCGTTTTCTCCGACGCATCTGGCAGATGGATACGCCTGCAAAGAATGAACGGGCCGCATTATTACATAGTTGCTCATGAAAAGCCCGTCTTCTTCTATTACCGCGGACGTGCGAGGGCGAACTTCGGTCTCGGGAGACCAGCTGTGAATCATGGTGAAGGTAACTTTTGCCCCTTTTTTAATAAAAAACTCGGAAATTCCCAGGTGCACACCCGGCTCGCGTCCAGCCGTACTGCAACCGGTGATGATATGCAGTTCCGAACCTTCTTCCGCGATGATAATATTATGAACATCCTGGATAGATTTACCCTTGGAGAGGTAAAGACAGGCCTGGACCGGAAATATCGATTTCACCCCGGGCAACGCGCGCATAAAATAACCGTCAGCGTTATGAAGTTCCACATGAGCAGTGTATTTATCGGCGTCCACGGCAACGGCTTTCCAATAGTAATCTTTAAGCCACGCATACTTCGTAAGGGCCTCGCTGGTAGCCATGACCTCTATGCCTTCCTGGCTTACGGCGGTATGCATGGGCGCGTTATCTATCTGAACAAACGTTCCGGACCTCTGGCTGACATCATCTAGCATCACACCGGTAGCCAGTATTTTGTTGCGGTCGGTTTCAGGTATGGAGGAAGTGGAGACATGCCTGGGTTTGGATGTGTTCTGGCTCTCGTATTTCGATAAATCTACATCAGCGCCAATGGCAGCCTTTTTCCCTTCGGCAGCCTTTGCTTTCTCCAGACGCGCCTTTACTTCTTCAAGCATGCCACACACTCCTGATAACCCTTTTCCTTAATGGTGTTAAGTATGTCCCTGGGATCTCCGTCGCAAATTATTTGACCCCCGCAAAGCACATAACCGGTCCGGGCGTTGACATAATCGAGGATATGACCGGTGTGAGAAATAATGAGGCCGCTGCGATTCCGTTCGCGTATGGGATGGGTTTTACCCAGAACTTCGTTGATCAATTCCCCTATCAGGGCAATATTCTCAAGGTCCACTCCGGATTCGGGCTCGTCGAGCAGGGCCAATTCCGGACCTTGCGCCAAGAGCTGAAGCATCTCGGAGCGTTTTATCTCACCCCCGGAAAATCCGCTATTGATGTCACGGCCCAGGAAAGACGTCATATGGGCCCTTTCCGCCAGTTCTTTCACCAGAGCGTCATTATCATCCTGTTTCAGGCAGGCCAATACCATGTCGCGAGTTTTTACTCCACGGACAACAGGGGGGCGTTGAAACGAGATGCCGATGCCGAGGCGAGCGCGCTCGTCAACAGGCATATTGGTGACATCCTGCCCTTTGAAATAAATCGTTCCGCCAAGCACCTTGTAGCGGGGGAATCCCATGATGGTCATGAGCAGGGTAGTTTTCCCACCGCCGTTGGGCCCAAAGATAACATTAGTTTCACCTGGTTTTACCACCAGATTAAGACCGTGGAGAATCTCGCGGTCATCGACAGACACGAAAAGATTATCGATTTCCAGAAGGTTTTCTTTATCCATGGCAACTCCTTTGTACTCCATTTTCCCTGGAAGCTTTCAGACAGTTTTCACACAAAACAAACTTAGCTTATTATAGCATGCGCATATGTGATTGAAATCACTCCTAACAAGGCATCTATGACAGCCGAGAATCATCGGTAAATTTACGCCGGGGTTTCAAAAAACGATGCCAGAAGTGTAAATCCTGCGAGATGAGCGTGGTTTTGCCAACCCCGTTATGGCCAAGAAGCCCGCATCTCGCCCCACGTGGAATCCGGAGAGACAGACCATCAAGAGCTTTGAATTTGCTGGAATTGAAATGAACGCTTTCAACAACGGCAGCAGGGGGGGGGCGAACGTGTCCATCGAAAAAAGCATAATTAATATAGATAAGGGCAGTCAAAATATAATCTTCCCGGGGACCTACTGAAAAGCAAGAGTAAATACTACCTAGAGCTTCGTTTCTGGTGGAATATTGCCCGGTAAACTGAAGCGCCCGGGGTCTGTTGTCGCGGGTATAGTGTGCTGTGCGTTTGAATGTTTGAAAAGACGATTTTATAAATCGCAGGTTAACCGATGTAAAGGATTTACGAAGATTGGCTTTTGAGGACGTATACGGTGAACATGATCCGAAAATTGGCTCCCCGACTAGGATTCGAACCTAGAACCTAGCGGTTAACAGCCGCGCGCTCTACCGTTGAGCTATCGGGGAATGCCACCCTATTTTGTTATTAACCACCGGTATGAACCGGCATTGTCAATGCCCGCCGTAACATTTGGCTGCCGAGCCAGGATTCGAACCTGGGCAAAAGGATTCAAAGTCCTTCGTGCTACCACTACACAACTCGGCAACGATACCGGCGTTTCATGGTGCCGAAGGTCGGGGTCGAACCGACACGAGAGTTGCCCCTCAACAGTTTTTGAGACTGTCGCGTCTGCCTATTCCGCCACTCCGGCTCGAAGCTTCCAGATTTTCAAGGTACAAATATAAGGTGCCGAGGCCCAGGATCGAACTGGGGACACGCGGATTTTCAGTCCGCTGCTCTACCTAGCTGAGCTACCTCGGCATGACTTGCTATTGTATCTTTTAGTGGGCTTGAGTGTCAACATCGCTATGGCCTAACCCCCACTTATCAAAGCACGATATTATCAATCAGCCGCGTTGTGCCTATCCTTACCGCAAGCGAAATCAGGGTATGGGAGCCGATTGTCTCAAGTTCCTGCAAAGTTACCGCATCTGCGATCGAAATATACTCGATCCTGGCCAGCGGTTCGTTTTCGACCAATGCGAACATCTCACTCTTTACAGTCCTGATGTCGTGTGCGCCACCTGCTATCATCGCACTCGCAAGACAAAGGGACCGGAACAAGACCGCAGCTGCTTTGCGTTCTTCCGAGGTCAAATACGAGTTGCGACTGCTCATCGCGAGACCATCAACTTCCCGCAGTGTGGGGACAGGCACTATATCCAGGTTCAAATTCAGGTCTATAACCATTTTGTTTATCACTGCAAGCTGTTGTGCGTCTTTTTGCCCGAAATATGCTTTCTCGGGAAGAATGATGTTGAATAACTTGTTGCAGACGGTCGCAACGCCTCTGAAATGCCCCGGCCTTGCGGCGCCCTCAAGCCTTTCGGTGATGCCCAACACATCCACCCAGGTATTGAACCCTCCTGGGTACAGGTCCTGGACCGAGGG
>CAZMDI010000137.1:0-4557 GCA_964564995.1 uncultured Dehalococcoidales bacterium | reverse complement strand
ACAAGCTCACTATCGGGGATTACACTCTCGAAGGACAATATGTGACACTTGGTACCGCAGCGATGAATACAGACGCTTCGGCAACTTGCCAGGCCCTGGGAATCCCCGGACCAAACGCTGCCGTAGTGGGTGATACCGGCATGGGTGAGGGCACCATGAAGCTCCTCAAATATCTTACTGAAGAAATCGCCAGGCTAGCCCCCAGCGTTGTGACCCTGCACTACATCTTGCCGACCCGCGATCCTTTTATCAATTTCATAAACGCGGCGCACAAGATGGAGAAACGGCCTTTTCTTGTTGCAGACGCAGGCGCACTGCTTAACGCCAAAGCGGTTAAACTTGCGCCGAAATTTGACCTGTTCACCCCTGATCCGGGAGAATTAAGTTTCCTGGCTGATCCGGATGCAGCCCATCCAGCCTATGTTCAACATTTTATCTTTGATGTCGATCAGACCGAAGTCCCGAGGTTGAGTCAGGAGGCTTATGCCCACGGTGACGCACCCCGGTATATGATCGTCAAGGCTCCGACAGACCATGTCATTGTGGAGGGCAAGGTAGTTGCCGTGATAAAAGAGCCCAATATCCCGGCCCTCGAACCTATCGGAGGGACAGGGGACACGATAACCGGAGTTGTGTCTGCCCTTATTTCAAGCGGTATGGACGTGGTTGAGGCCTGTATTGCGGCCAGCAAAATCAACCGCACGGCCGGAGAATTGGCACGTCCCACCCCTGCTACAACAATAGCCCAGTTTATCCCCTTTATTCCTGAAGCCGTAAGAAAGGTCATCGGGAAAAAATAGATAATTTTGAAAGGCTGAACCATTGACTCGGGTGGGTACAAGGAGGACTTGAAATGGCACAGGGAGACTTGACGTTGGCGGCAAAGCCGCCAAGGTGGAAACCAAGTTTTAAATTGAGCGGCAATATGGCTCTCATCACCGGGATCACGATGGGGGTTCTCGCTGCAGTCGTTCAGGGCTACTTCGGTTTGCAGCCACCCGCCGGGGATGGGATCTGCGGTATTTCGCATCCGGCAAACATAGTTAACTGGCTGGTCAACAATATCTTCGGGACAAAGTTTACCATCCATAGTATCTTCGTCACTGTTCCGGTGCTGACATCGGTCGGATTCGTCATTGGATCTTTCATTGCGGCCGTTAAAAACAAGGAATTTAAACTGCGCCCCGGGCCGGTGAGAGATAATGTCTTGGCATTTATTCTCGGGTTTTTGATTATTAATTTTGGATTGTTGTGGGGTTCATGCCCGATACGGACAGCTATCCTGGCTTCCTACGGGATGTTTTTCGCCATCCTGATGCTCGGGATGATCGTCTTGGGTGTGATAGTCGCCTGTCTTTATATAAAGTGGAAGGTTAGGAGGGCATAATGACAGGAATTGCTGCCTGGAAAATAGGGATAGCAACACTATTCATTGGCACAATCGTTGGATATCTGGGGCAGAGGTCGAGGTTTTGCACTATCTCCGGTATCCGCGATTTTTTCTTCGTGAAAGACAGCTACCGACTTAAAGGCCTTATCGGAATCGTCCTCGGAGGCGTTATTGGTTTCACTCTGGTGAATAAACTCGGAGGCAGCTTATCCAGTTTTACCCCGGGCAAATGGCAGTTTATGCCGATGCTTAAGGATGGTCTTAACGTCACGCCTTCTATCCTCATACCCCTGAGTGCTGTCGGAGCCTTCTTCATGGCATATTTTTCTGTTATGGCTGAGGGATGCCCGTTCAGGCAGCATGTCATGGCAGGAGAGGGACGGCTTTCGGGTATTATATATATTGGAGGACTGGTGGCAGGAGTGGTGTTTTTCGATGTAGTTATCGTGCCCTATCTTCAGCTTTTGACCTTGCGCTTTCCTGCCTGATTATTTTGGCAGCCGTCGAAGTAATCGTTTGAAAATAGTTGGGATAGTCACTATATACGGAATGCATCCAAACAATTATCTGGCAAAAATGTGTCAATATTTGCTTGAAAACATCTTGACAGAGTGCTTTATCAAGTATAAGCTTAACGGGTTAGAAACATAGATGACGGTTTATATCCGCACCAAGCAGAATCCCCGGGGTTTGGTGCCTTGGTTTTGTTACTTGCCCGGGTTATGTTTGTGTAAACGAAATAATATATAAAGGTAGGAAAAGGAGGCAAGATGCCAAAGAATCCCGATGGTTCGGAACAAGTATTGAAGGTTACTGCAGCAGGCGCTGCGCCAGGCCCACAGGTAATGATTAAGCCCTTACCTCAGATTCTTGATGAAATGGAAATCAATATCAAGAAAGCTGAGGAAGCCGCTATTGCGGCTCGCGAAGCCTCCGCGCTTGCCGCTAAAGCTTCCAAAGACGCTACAGAAGCTGCCGAAAAAGCTGGTAGGGAAGCAGCTGCGGCTGCTGAAAAAGCCGCCAGAGAAGCCACTGCCGCCGCATCCGCCGCTGCTTCACGTGCAGAAGAGATAGCAAAAGCCGCAATAAAGGCTGCTGAAAAAGCCAGCCAGGAAGCAGAGAAAGCTGAAAGGCAGGTTGCTGAAGCTGTTCTCAAGGCAGAAGAAGCCGCTCGCCGCGCTGAAGCAGCAGGCAAGAAAGCTGAAGATATTGCGCTCGCCGCCCGGGCTGCCGCAGAAGAAGCCGCTCGCCGTGCCGAAGCCGCCGCCAAGAAAGCCGAAGAAACCGCGCGTGCCGCCAAATATGCTGCCGATGAAGCAACTGCGAAAGCGGAGGAAGCTGCGGCTGCTGCCAGGGCAGCATCTCTGTTGGCGGCAAAAGCTTTGGAAGAGTCTGCCGCTCGTGCTTTGGAAGGTGCCAATGCGGCCAGGTTGGCTGCGCTTGAAGCTATTAAAAACGCCACCGCTGGTGGAAAAATTGCTGATGATAAAGCCAAGCTGGCGAAAGCTGCAGCCGCCAAGGCGCTTTCTGCGCTGAATGTAGAATCTGCCCGCGAAGCTGAAGCAGCCGGCCGAGAATCCAAGAATGCGGCTTCAGCCGCCTATCGCCTGGCTGAGCAGGTAGCTCGCAAGGGTGAACATGCTGATATGGCCGGCGACAGTGCGATTGCTGCCGCCGAACGAGTTTCCGGCATTTTGTCTGAAAAAGTAGATGAAGCAGGCAAAGAAGCCAAGATTGCAGCCGTCGCTGCCGCAAAATCGGCTCAGGAAACTGCCAAGAAGGCTGAAGCAGCTGATATCGCCGGGGACGAAGCCCTGACCGCAGCTTTAAGAGCCATCACCGAGCAGGCGACATTAAAGGCCGAAGAGGCAGCCAGAAGAGCGGAAGCCGTTGCCAAAGGTGCCCGAGAAGCCGCCGAAACAGCAATGTCCGCCGCTCAGAGAGCAACTTCTCGTGCCGAAGAAGCCGGTAGGTCATCCAGAGAAGCCACCAGTCGCGCCGAGGAAATCGCGCTTGCCGCCAAGAGGGCAGCCGAAGAAGCTTTGGCTAAAGCTGAGGAAGCTCTCATCAAGTCCATCATCAAGAGACTCACTCGCTGGGACTGGATCGCCACTCTGGTCATTATCAACCTGAGTCTTATCTTCGCCGCAGTTTTGTTCGCGACTGCTATCGTTCGTTAGTCAATCTAAAACAGGTTATTCCGGGGAGGCCCGCTTTAGCGGGCCTCCTTTGGGATTGAAAACAAGGTTCTTTATTGATATAATACGGTTGTCTGATTTCAGGGATTTCCTGTTCCTCTGGCTCAATTGGGTCAGGGGTTTTTGTTTAATTAGAGAAGGTTGGTAAATTATGAAGATAGAAATGAACGGCAAAGATGTCGGCGTCGAGACCATGAGGCATTCGGCTTCGCATATCCTGGCGCAGGCTGTGATGTCTCTATTCCCGGAAGCACGGTTGGGTATAGGACCGGCTATCGAGAATGGCTTTTATTATGACTTTGAACTTCCGAGGGGCCTCACTCCGGAAGATTTACCGATTATCACAGAGATAATGAATTCGATAATAAGTAATGATCTTTCGTTTACCAGGGAAGATGTGAGCAAAGACGAAGCCCGAAAGATCATGGCGCTTCAGCCCTACAAACTAGAATTGATCGACGGGATCGCAGACGAGACTGTAAGCCTTTATCGTCAGGGGGACTTCGTGGACCTCTGCCGGGGCCCCCACGTTGCTTCTACGGGCGATGTGAAGGCGTTCAAACTTACCAGTATAGCCGGCGCGTATTGGAGAGGTGACGAAAAACGGCCGATGCTTCAAAGGATATACGCCGCCGCTTTCAAAACCGGGAAAGAACTGGACGATTACGTCAAACAACAGGAAGAAGCTGCCAAGCGCGACCATCGCAAACTCGGTAAAGAGCTCGAGATCTTTACCTTTGACGACGAAGTCGGGCCCGGGTTGCCGTTGTGGTTGCCGAATGGTGGGGCGATGATCGAAGAGATCGAAAAATTGGCGAAAGACATCGAGTTCCGCCGTGGATATGTGCGTGTCAAGACACCTCATGTAACGAAAGAAACTCTATTTCAGCGAAGCGGACACCTTCCCTATTATGCTGAGAGCATGTTCCCCCCGATGGATTTGGACGGCTTTCGCTTTTGCATCAAGCC
>CAZMDI010000136.1:0-4561 GCA_964564995.1 uncultured Dehalococcoidales bacterium | reverse complement strand
AGCGAGCACTGCGCTCACTATTTACCATCTATACTATTCAGTCCTTCATCCTGGCCGCTATAGCCGTGGTCTTGTTTGCTCAAAACCGCACATTGTCCCTGCTTTTCATCGCTCTGCTCACACTGGTGATAAAGGGGTTCGTCATCCCGTCGTTCCTGCGGAGGACTCTGGTTGTTTTGCCCACGAAGCGTGACATAGGATTCAGCTACCTGACACCCTCCAGTTCGATACTTCTGAGCGCAGTCCTGCTCTTCATCGTTTACACATCGTTTTCAAATGTGGCGCAGGCCCTCTTCAGCGACCGATTGTTTTTTTTGGGAGGGGTCATCGGGGTGTCGCTGACGCTCATGGGTATGATGGTCATATTCAGCCGCAAAAAGGTCGTCAGCAAGATCGTGGGATACCTGACGATGGAAAACGGCGTATTGCTTTTCGGTCTTTTCATTGCTGAGATGCCTTTCATAATTGAGGTATTGATAGTGATAGACCTTCTCATGCTTATAGTGCTATCGACCATTATGGCTTTCGGCATAGATTCCAGCATCGAGGCTTTCCACAAGAAGCTCACTCAGCTCGGCTTGGGGTTCGAGGATTAGGTGCAGAATCTGATTCCTGTGATTTACGTAGCCCTCCCACTCATCCTCACGGCGATATTCTGGGCGCTGGGGAGGCACGGGCTCGGGCAGGACAATCGCTTCCTGAACCTGTTTGTTATCCTGCAGGCGGCCATCTTCCTGGGCGTGACCTCTTGGGCCTTTACAGCGCTCAAATTGCCGGTTGGTTTCCTGCACGGAGATTATTTTTATATCGACTCGCTGTCGCTCTACGAGATACTGGTAACCAATATCGTTTTCCTTCTGGCGGCGGTTTACTCCCGCGGCTACGTTTCCAGCCTGGTTGAAGCCGGGGAACTCGACGGGTCAATCCTGAGGATGTTTTACGGGGCTTTCTGCCTGCTGGAAATGGTGATTGTAATGGCGTTCGCGTCCAATAACCTGGCACTCCTCTGGATATTCGCAGAGCTCAGCACGCTTTTCTCGGCGGCGCTGATTGTCACGCTTAAGGCAAGGGAGAATATCATCGCCGCTCTGAAATATGTTTTCGTTGCATCGACAGCGATGCTATTTTCGTTCATTGGCATCATCATCCTTTTCGCCATGAGTCGGACCGTTATCACCGGCGGCAGCCTTAACTGGACGAGCCTTTTCGAGGTAGCCCGTAACATGGACCCGCGCCTCTTCTTCCTGGCTTTTTCATTCCTGTTCCTGGGTTTCGCCGCCAAGGCTGGCGTCGCGCCATTCCATACCTGGGTGCCCGCCGCCTATGTACGCGCTCCTTCTGTGGTGGCGGTGGTTTCGGGAACGGTGCTCAATCTGGGGCTTTACGCAGTGCTAAAACTTTATGCCATTGGCTACGCGGCGGGTGCGGGGGCCAACCTGAGGCTGTTCCTGTTTATCTTCGGGCTTTTCAGCATCGCCGTGGCAGGGTTCAGCATGCTGAAACGCACTAATACCAAGAAGATAATTGCTTTTTCGGGCGTTGAAAGCGCTGGCCTGTTGCTGGTGGCCTTCGGCATAGGCTCCTCCATAGCACTTTACTGGGCGCTTTTCTACGTCCTCGGGTATTCGCTGGTGAAGTCCCTGCTGTTTTTCTGCGCGGGTATTTTCCACAGGCAATATCAGAGTAACAAGTATTTTGCCGCCCGGCAGGCGCTGAAACTTCAGCCGCTTGCCAGCTGGGGGTTGATACTGGGAAGCGCCGCCGCCATCGGCACGCCTCTGTTCCCCGTATTCCTCGCAAAATGGAATATCCTCGCGGCACTGGGCCAGGTGTCGGCGGGCATGCTGGTGGCTACACTCTTCTTTATGCTGCTTGCGGTCATCGGCCTGGCTTATTATTTCATACGATTGTTCCGACAGGAACCCGACCGCGAGATAGAGGCTTTCAGCACACCGACTAGCATGAAACTGCCTATCATAGTATGTCTAACGGTAATCGTGGTGCTGGGGCTCTGGGTGCCCGGCGGACTGGACAACACACTAGGGCGCATCGTGGCCTCACTGGGATTGTAGAGTTATGCAGACGATAATCGAAGAGCTCGAGGGAAGGTTCAAAGCCACTCCTTTGGCGGTGAATGTCGGCGGCAAAATACCAAAAGCCGTCTACCTGAAGATAGACGGGGGATCGGTGTCCGAAATCATGATGCTGCTCGAGGGCAAGAGCGTCATCCTGGCAGGCTTGTTCGCCGCGGAAAATTTCACCGGTGAGAAATTCTCGCTGTTTTACATCTTCGAAAAACGGGGTGACCCGGTATTCATGGCGCTTGTCTTGGGCATAAACGAAGGCAAAGCGGCTTCGGTGGCGGCGCATTTCCCGGGCGCATGCTACTACGAACGCGAGATCGCAGACGGTTTCGGTATAGAATTCACACTAGCTTTCGACAAACGGCGGCTTTTCTTGCATGAAGTTTATCCCGAGGGGTTTCATCCCCTGTTGAAGTCCTTCAAGAACAAGCCGATGGAGATCGATCTCTCGAAGCCCGTGGAAGAATATCCTTTCAGGGAGTGCTCCGGCGAGGGAATATACCAGATCCCAGTCGGCCCTGTGCATGCCGGTGTGATAGAACCGGGTCATTTTCATTTCAACGTGATAGGCGAGACCATCTTTAACCTGGAGATACGGCATTTCTATACACACCGTGGCCTGGAGAAACTGGCCGAGGGGAAGACGCCGCTGGAATGCTGCGCCATTGCCGAAAGCGTAAGCGGAGACGAGAGCGCAGCGAACGCCACTGCTTTCGCCATGGCAGTCGAAGACATCTGCGGTATCAAAGTCCCTTTGCGCGCCTGGTGTCTGAGAACCATTCTGCTTGAACTTGAACGCGTTTATTCCCACCTGGGCGACTTGGCGGGCATGGCGCTCGACGTGGCATTCCCGCTCGGGGCTGCAGCTTTTTTCAATCTGAGAGAAGAAACCCTGCGGCAAAACGCTGCCCTGACCGGTTCCCGTTTTTCGAAAGGCAGTATCATCCCTGGTGGGCTCAAGCAAGACATCGCGCAATCCAAGCTCGGTGGCCTGCAGGCATATACCAACGATTTCGTCGCACGGCTGGAAAAAGCGGTGACAGATATCAACACGTCCGGTTGGGTGATCGACCGCTTCGAAACGACAGGTGTGATAGATAAAGCTCTCGTCGCCCCGCTCAACCTGAGCGGGCCGACTGCGCGGGCTTCAGGCATCAAGCTCGATACCAGGATAGACCATCCTTATGGCATCTATGAAAAACTGCGGGTAGAAGAATACCCCAGGGACGGGGGGGATGTGCTGGCGCGCTTTTTGGTAAAGGTGGACGAGATAAAAAATTCAATCAGACTGACACAGGACGTGCTCGACCAGACAGGCGGGGGCCCGGTGTTCACTGAGTGCAACGCAATTGCAGGGTACGCCATGTCCATGGTGGAAGCGCCGCGGGGCCAGAACCTGCATTGGGTATGGTTGAGAAACGGGGGGGTCGAGCGCTACAAGGTGCGCACCGCTTCGTTCTGCAACTGGCCCGTCATCGAACACGCAGTCATCGGAAACATCGTGGCCGATTTCCCCGTTATAAATAAAAGCCTTAACCTCTCCTACGCCGGGAACGACTTATGATATCCGAAGTTTTTAAAAACGTCTTTGGAAAAATGAAAGCTTCGGCGGTAAAGCCCCAGGAATCCGATTTTCAGAAACTGGGCCTGCAGCTGAAACGTGACGTTGACCTGGTTTTTGGCCGCAGTCTGGCCGTTCGGGAACTCGACTCCGGAAGCGATAACGCGGCAGAGATAGAGATAAATAACCTAACCGCGCCGTATTACGACGTCGAACGTTTCGGGATAACCTTTGTCGCTTCACCCCGTCACGCCGATGTAATCCTTATCACGGGAGCAGTCACGCTGAACATGGCGGCCGCTGTCAGAAAGACGTTCGACGCCATGCCGCAGCCCGGGCTGGTTGTGGCCGTGGGCGATGACGCTTGCGACGGCGGCATCCTGAAAGGGACCTACGCTGTGCTCGGGGGTGCCGGCTGCTTGCTGCATGTGGACGCCAGAATCCCCGGGAACCCTCCGTCGCCCGAAGAGATAATGCTAGGCCTGGTCACCTTGATGGCGCAGATCCAAAAGAAGCGCAAAGTCCAGTCTTGAGGATTTTGCTATTATGTTTTCCGTGTTGTGTTAAAATCTAGGTAACCGGGTTTGAGGAGGATGCTATGCCGTCACTAGACGTAGTCAGCGTGATCGACGCCCAGACACTGGACAACGCCATCAACAATTCGAGAAGGGAAATCACCACCCGCTACGATTTCAGAAACATCGTGTCGGAAATAACCTATGACAAAAAAGAAAAGGTTATAAAGATTTCGAGCGGCGACGATATGAAAGTGAAGGCCATCACGGAGAGCCTTATCGGGCAGGGCACGCGGCTTAAACTCGACCCCAAGATACTCGAACCTCAGAAGATCGAGGCCGGCGGCGGAGGCACTTCCAAGCGAGAAATAAAGATCAAAGAGGGCATCTCCCGGGATACC
>CAZMDI010000135.1:0-4583 GCA_964564995.1 uncultured Dehalococcoidales bacterium | reverse complement strand
AATTTAGCGATTCTCGGTTCCACTGGTTCCATCGGTTGCCAGGCCCTTGAAGTAGCGCGCGCTTTTCCTGAACGCCTGAACGTGATCGGTCTCGCCGCGGGTAATAATTTCAAACGTTTTTCGGAACAGATCCTGGAATTCAAACCTCGTTTTATCTATTTTCAGGGAGACCCTTCCCGTTTGCCCCGAGGCGACCATGAATTTATGGGCCTCGAGGAGATGGCCGCCCACTGCGACGTAGACACGATCGTGGCCGCTTCTTCAGGTTCTTCGGGATTGATGCCGCTTCTTTCCGGGATCAAAGCCGGCAAAACTATCGCCCTGGCCAATAAAGAAGCGCTTGTGACTGCCGGTGAAATAGTGATGCCCCTTGCCTGCAGGCACCATGCCGAATTGAGGCCGGTCGACAGCGAGCACAGCGCGATATGGCAATGCCTTAAAGGCGAAACAGGGGGCGTTTCACGCATCGTGATCACTGCTTCAGGAGGCCCTTTTCGCGGGTATACGCCTGCGGAACTGGCTGAAGTGACTGCGGAGCAGGCCCTCAGGCACCCTTCATGGAAAATGGGCCGCAAGATAACTATCGATTCCGCAACGTTGATGAACAAAGGACTGGAAGTCATCGAAGCCCACTGGTTGTTCGACACATCTTTCGAAAATATCGAAGTGCTGATCCACCCCCAGAGCATCGTCCATTCCATGGTCGAATTCACCGACGGTGCTGTGAAAGCCCAGCTGGGAGCCACAGACATGCGCCTTCCCATCCAGTATGCGCTGAGCTGCCCTGAAAGATGGATGAATGAAAGTTTGCCCCGCGTGGATTTTAGCCGCACCACCCGCCTGGATTTCGATAAACCTGATTATGAAAAGTTTCCCTGCCTGAAGTTGGCGATAGAAGCCGGGAAAAAAGGCGGCACATACCCCGCCGCTTTGTGCGCCGCCGATGAGGTAGCCGTAGACCTTTTCCTGGAGGGGCGCATAAAATTCAACGACATCGCTATACTGATCGAGGATGTCCTCACGAAACATGCCAATACTGCGCATCCAGACCTCGAAAGCATCATGTACGCGGACAGGTGGGCCAGAGAGGCGGTCAGTGATGCCGTGAAACAGGAGAAGCTCCATTGTTAGCTACAACTATCATTTCTTTTATACTCGTGTTTTCAGGCATCATCCTGGCGCACGAACTGGGCCATTTCATCACGGCCAAGCTGGCCGGTGTCAAGGTCGAAGAATTCGGATTGGGGTATCCTCCGCGTATCTTTGGCGTGAGGCACGGGGAAACCATCTATTCCCTCAACTGGCTGCCCTTCGGCGGGTTCACGAAGATGGCAGGGGAAGAAGACCCCGAAGCCCCCCGAAGCCTGGCGTCAAAAAGCCGTGCCACGCGAGTACTCGTATTAAGCGCAGGTGCGATAGTAAATGCCCTTCTTCCTTTCATTCTGTTCTCGGTGGCTTATATCGTCCCGCACACGATCGTAACGGGGCAGGTGACAGTGCAGGAAGTCGCAGCTTCTTCCCCTGCTGAATCCGCCGGCATTGTGCCGGGAGATATCATCCTCTCGGTTAACGGGCACCAGCTGCAGAACCTGGGAGACCTTTCGCGCTATATCGAGATCTACCTGGGCAGGGAAACAGCCTTGTTGATAGAAACACCGGGGGGCACACGGGAAACTCTTACGGTCATTCCGCGCTGGAGGCCTCCGGCCGGCCAGGGTGCCATCGGCATCTCCATGGAGCTTTTAAATCCGGTTACGTCTAAAAAGGGCGAACCTTTTTTCAGGAGCATCTCACTGGGGACCACCGAGGCATTTCAGACCATGGTGCTTTTTAAAAATTCCATTTTGAGCCTCTTTGCGGGGACCAGTTCCATGCAACTCACGGGCCCGGTCGGCATCGCACAGCTAACGGGTGAAGCCGCACAGGCAGGCGTCAGCCCTTTGCTGGAGTTCGCCGGATTCCTTAGCCTCAGTCTGGCTGTCATGAACATTTTACCCCTTCCCGCGCTTGACGGCGGGCGTATAGCGTTTGTCCTGATCGAATGGGTGAGGCGCGGCAAGCGCATTTCACCCAAAACGGAGGGCACCGTCCATCTTATCGGATTCCTCCTGTTGATAGGACTCAGTTTGATCATCTCCTACCAGGATATCCTCCGCATTGTCAGGGGCGGCTAAGATGTTCCCAAGAAGGATCTCAAATTCCATAAATGTCGGCAGTGTCGTAGTCGGGGGCGGGGCGCCGATCAGTGTCCAGTCGATGACGAAAACCGATACTCGCGACTCTGCATCCACCATCCGCCAGATCAAGGAACTCGAAGAATTCGGCTGTGAGATGATCCGCGTAGCTGTCCCGGACGCTCAGGCAGCAGAAACGCTGTCCACCATAAAAAAGGGGATTTCGATCCCGCTCATCGCAGATATCCATTTCGACTACCGTCTGGCTCTTCTGGCGCTTGAAGGCGGGGTCGATGGCTTAAGGCTCAATCCGGGAAATATCTCCGAGGCGGAAAAAGTGTCCGAGATCGTAAAGGCTGCCAAAATACGGCAGGTGCCCATCCGGATCGGCGTGAATGCCGGCAGCCTCCCGGCTTCAGAAAACAAAAACCTCCGTCTTCCCGAACGCATGGTAAACGCGGCCATGCACCATATTCGACTTCTCGAGGACCTGGATTTTGATCTGATTAAAGTTTCACTCAAAGCTTTCGACGTCCCGACTACGATCGAAGCCTATTCGGAGATCGCCGAAAAAATACCGTACCCCCTTCATGTGGGTATCACCGAATCCGGAACGCCCCGTACGGGCGTCATAAGAAGCGCAGCGGGCATCGGTACGCTGCTCTGGATGGGCATCGGCGACACTATCCGTGTCTCACTCACGACCCGATCGCGGGATGAAGTGACCGCCGGGTTTGAGATATTGAAGAGCATGAACCTCAGGGAGAGGGGCCCCGTGCTGGTGAGCTGTCCCACCTGCGGACGCTGCGAAGTTGACGTGATAGAGCTTGCCGCAAATGTGGAAGCCCGCCTGCAAAAGATCGACAAGCCCATCCGGGTGGCCGTCATGGGGTGCGTGGTCAACGGCCCGGGCGAAGCCCGGGATGCCGATATCGGTGTGGCCTGCGGCAAAGGCAAGGCCGTACTCTTTAAAAAAGGGGTCCAGGTGGCTGTTATCGAGGAAGCCGATATCCTTGATTCGCTGATGCGGGAGATCGAGGGGTTGTTAAGATGAGTGCTCTATCGCTGGACTATGTCATTATTTTCGGGCAGGGGATAATCATTACCCTCCTCGGTTACAACTTCGTCTCCCATGGCCGCAACCTTCTTCAGCCTGAAGCGAGGGTCAAGTCGGGCTCGCAGATGATATATATGGGATTGGCACTGGTAGGGGTGGGGTCCATAATAGCCTTGCTCTCTCTATTGCTTATTGTCCTCAAACGCTAGGCGTCCGTAGTATTCTGATTTGAGGTTATCGATATGAAAAGGTTCGTCCCCGCGATTTTTGCTCTTGCCGGATCTCTTTTGATCGCGGTTTTCATCCTGTGGGCGTTTAGCCTCCATGGCACGCTCGGGCTTTTCAGGGTAAACGGCCAGTTCCATTCCCTGTTCCTCTCCGCAGGGGGTTTCGGCCTGCTGCTTCTCGTGGGCGGAGGCCTTTATTTCGCACTGAAAAAGAAACCGAAACCGTCAAGCCTGAGTTGGCTCGCAGCCATTCTGTTATTTCTATCGGTGCCCGGCATAATCGGGCCGCCTCTGGCTTTCCTTTATGTCAACGGGGTTTTGTCCGGAAGTCCCGGCGCTACCCCTCCGCAACTATTGATTGCCGACGGGAGCGGTAAAAACGGCATCCCCAACCTGACCGTCGCATATAACACTGCCTCTCCGGAAATAGACACTCTCACCTGGGGGACTGCGGGCAGTCAGGTGGCACTCAGCGAAAACAGGGCCGAAACGGAACATATATTCATGCTCCGTGATTTGGTGCCTGCCGGTTCTTACACCTACCGCATCAATGAAGGAGCGCCTTATTCATTCACAGCCCCGGCCTCCGGGGACAACCTGCGTTTCGCGATGAGTAGCGATGCCCACTTCGGTGCAGGTAACAACCGCCCGGAACTGACGACAAAGATGCTCGGAGAAATCGCAGACAAGGCTAACGGCTTCGACCTCTTTCTGAGCGCCGGGGACCTCGTGGACTACGGGTTCAGCGCCGGCCAGTGGGGTGATGCGCTCAAGGCTTTTTCAGAGGCCAGTTCCGTGATCCCCACACGCTTCGCGGCGGGCAACCATGACACGCTGTTCTCCGGGCTCAGCCTTTATGAAAAATATACCTACCCTGAAGGGATGGACGTTCAGACCGGTTCCAGGCTATGGTACAGGCTCGATGTCGGCAATGTGCATTTCCTCGTTCTCGACGTAGAATGGAGCGCCGAAAGCTATACCAACGCCCAGGCCGCATGGCTGGAAGCGGAATTGAAAGACATACCCTCGGATGATTGGAAAATCGTGGTGAGCCATGGATTCTATTATTCTTCAGGTTCTGTGATAGACGGCTGGAAGTGGTACGACAATCACGAAACCATCGCT
>CAZMDI010000134.1:0-4612 GCA_964564995.1 uncultured Dehalococcoidales bacterium | reverse complement strand
GAACAGCCCCTGGACGAAATCGCTACCCTGCTCGGCGATGGTCTGGATATCATCCTCTGTGAGGGCTTCAAAGCGGCCGACGCCCCGAAAATCGAGCTGCACCGCAAGGGCGCGCCTCTTCTTGAAGGCTTGACCAGGCTCGTGGGGGTTGTCACCGACGAACAGCTGGATAACGGCGTCAGGCAATTTGCCACAGACGACGTAGCCGGCATAGCCGACTTGTTGGAGAAAGGTTTTATCTTACCGCAGAGAAATAGCATGGACCTGTACATCAACGCAAAAAAAGTGCATCTCTCGCAATTCCCAAAGCAGTTCATTAACGATGTCGTGCTGGCGATGGCCGCGTCGCTCAAAGAAGTCGAGCCGGTCAGGACCCTCACGCTGTATTTGAAAAAAGCACCTGAAAATGGAAATCACCAGAAATGAAACCCTTCGGAACACTGATATCATTCGAAGAAGCGCGCAAGATCGTTGATAAACACATATCGCCTGTAGACGCCGTCGAGTATGTTCACATAGATGCAGCCCTCAACCGGATTTCAGCAGAGAGTATCGTAGCATTACATAACACGCCGCCTTTCGACAGGGCAGGCGTTGACGGGTATGCTGTAATAGCCGCCGACACCTCAGGTGCGGCGCCCGGAAATCCTGTGAGGCTCGTTCTCAGGGAATCACTTTATGCCGGTTCTGTCCCAGGACTAAAAATACTTGTGTCAGGCGAGTGCATCGGTATCTGCACCGGTGCCGAAATGCCGCCGGGGGCTGACGCAGTCGTCATGGTTGAGGATACGGGAACCGAGGATGGGCGCATCGTGATTTACAGGTCTTTGTCACACTTGAATAACATAGGTTTCAAGGGAGAAGACATCCGAAAAGGCGAGCAGGTCATAGATAAATACAAGATGCTGGACGCAGGCAAGATAGGAGTGCTAGCCTCCCAAGGACTGACGCAGGTGCTAGTGTATCGCAAACCGAGGATCGCAGTGATGCCGACAGGCGAAGAGATCGTCGACATAGGCAAGCAGCTCGGACGCGGCCAGTTGTACGACATCAACTCGCATACGTTAGCCGCTGTGATCAGGAGTAACGGGGGAGAACCGGTGGTCTTGTCTGTTACCGGAGACAACCTGGAAGCTGTGCGTGCTTCTCTCTCGACAGCCCTCTGTTCGGACATGGTGGTCACCTCTGGGGGGTCTTCCATGGGTGAAAAGGACCTCATCATAAACGTACTAGAAGAATACGGCCAAGTCCTTTTCCATGGGATCAGGATAAAGCCAGGCAAACCAACGACTTTTGCTATAGTGGACGGCAAGCCGGTGTTGGGGATGCCGGGTTATCCGACCTCCTGCCTTCTCAATGCCCATCTTCTGCTTGGTCCGTCCGTACTGAAGATGGCCCGCCTGCCGGCGAGGCGCGGGTTGACTGAAAGAGCTTTCCTCTCTGAAAGTGTTTCCGCAGGAAGCGGGCGACAGCGTTTCCAGACAGTGGCGATTGAAGGGGATGTCGCCAGACCTATTCTCAAGGAGTCCGGGGCCATAACCGGCACGGCAAGAGCGGACGGGTTCATCGTGGTCCCGGAGGATACGGTGCTGGAGCAAGGCCATGAAGTCGTCGTCAACTATTTTTAACCGGGCATGAGGCAAGACATGATGGAACACGACAAACACGACAAAGAAGAATCAGGATTCACCGAAAGTTATTCTGCTCTGCGTTTCGAAGCGGGTGTTCATTCTGAAATCGTGCGGGCTGTTGCCAGGGAATACCCCCTGACGATATTTTTAAATAACACACAACTGGTGACGATGCTTTGTTCGCCTCATGCTTTGGAAGATTTGGCCGTCGGTTTTCTTACTTCGGAAGGATTCATTTCGAATAAAGATGAGATTAAACGTATCATTCTGGACAGCGTAAGAGGGGTAGTAAGGGTCCAAACTGCAGATGAAAGAGAGATTTCTTCCGAGGTCATGTCGCGTCGCGTGATAAGCTCGGGTTGCGGACGTGGGGCCGCCTTCTACAGCGCAGCGGACGTGCAGAACCTCCCGGTCAGTTCCGTGGACACGATAGCCCAGCAAGAACTGATGGAACTTGTTCAGGCTTTCCAACATGGCTCGCCGGTCTACCGTGAAACCCACGGGGTACACAGCGCCGCCCTTTGCCGCCATTCGAAAATGATAGCCCAAGCCGAGGACGTCGGGCGGCATAACGCAGTGGATAAAATCTTCGGGCATTGCCTGCTCAATGGTATCGACACCCGCGGTTGTATCCTTATAACCAGCGGGCGCATATCTTCCGAGATAGCGCACAAAGCTGTCAGGATGAACATCCCCATACTTGTTTCGATTTCCGCACCGACCACCCTTGCTGTGCAAGTCGCCGAAAAGATGGGGATCACCCTCGTGGCTTCGGTGCGCGGCGGCAAGATGGACGTTTACTCTAACAGCGGGAGGATAACCCCTTCCCCTGAAACCCATGTAAAGCCAGGAGGGGGATAAAGGTCAATCAATTGAAGACTGGCGGCATCATACTGGCTGGTGGCAAGGGGACCAGACTGGGTATGCAGAAAGCCTGGGCCGAACTGGGTGGGTGCACACTTTTGCAGCGAGCTGTTTTCAATCTGGAATTTCTTGGCAGCGAGATTATTATAGTCAAAGCGCCAGGGGCTAGTCTTCCCCCTGTTACATCATGCCTCAATCTGAAGGTCACAGAAGATCCCGTAACAGGCAAGGGCCCGTTGGCCGGCATACTCGCCGGGTTGTCGGCATCGAATTATCGGCAGAATCTCGTGGTGGCATGCGACATGCCACTATTGAACCGAGAACTTTTGAAGTACATCATTACGGCCTCAAGCGGATTCCAGGCAGCCATCCCTCGTTTCGGGCAGCAGCTTGAACCTTTACAGGCGGTTTACTCAAAGGATTGTACGCCTGAGATCGAGAAACTTATGAACGGGGACCGGCTGAAAGTGGATTACCTTTTTCCGTTGGTGCGCACACATTTCATCGAGATGTCCGATATAGAACGTTTCGATCCTCAACACCTGAGTTTCATGAATATCAACACGCTGACCGACCTGGATAACGCCTCGAAATTTATTTGTTGAAGCAGCTTGGGTCTTCCTCGACCTGGGAGCGTTGAACCCGAAAACCGTCAGCTTGCCGGTACTTCGGGTTCGCAGCAATCAGGGATGAATATGTCCTCGAATTGGACAGTGGCCAAGGGGGCGCTCACCTGCCCCGAGATTTTAACGGGAGTTGAGTTCGTTTCCGTTGCCACCGGAACCCCGGTAGTCACGGGTTGTTCGGGGGCGGCAGACACTTGGGCGGTGGTATTCGACACGGTAGCCGCTGCTGCCGCGTTATTTGGAGAAGGGCATCCCGCTAAAAGCAGGATCGTGGCGGTTACCGGGATTATTAGGGCTAAGAAACCTCTGTTTTTCATAACAGCTCTCCTTACGTGCTTATAGTGTATTATATAAAAAAGGCTAAAATCATGCAAATACAGCCGGGTTTTTACCCTGCTGTATTTAAAATCCCCTTCAATCCCCCTTTTTCAAAGGGGGAGCAGAACCAGATTAACCCCCGACTAGCATCGACTTGGCGAGCGCTGCCTGCCATTTGCCGACCTGCTTTGCAAGATGGAACGTGCTGAAGAACAAGGCTATCCCCCCGATGAACAACAGCGACAGCAGCCACCCGCTATGCATATATTGATTTACCCAGGACGTCCCGCCGTCAATGTTGATAAGTGACCATCCGAATGCTTGAGTCACTGGCAGAGCTATGCATGCGGCCGAAACGGAGAGGAGTGTGACGGCCACCGTGAAGTACGTGATGCCGAGCGGCAGCATCAGAATCATATATATCATTGAAAACCACGTATACTTGTCAGTGAACATGGCCTTGAAGCGGGGCCACAGGCCCTTGCGGTTGTCCGAGAACCTCGCCCTGCGCGGCATGCGCTCGCTGAGCAACCCTTCGACAATACGCCCCTCGAGCCACGCGATGCCCCTGACGGAGAGGACGAACAGCGCGAAAAAGGGGACGCCGATGATAAGCACCGCAAGGCCCGCAGAGAGCGAAAGCCCGGTCACAACCCATGTGAAGTAGGCTATGCCTGTCCCAAGCGCCAGGAACATATACAGAAGCGACGTCCACGCCCTGCCCTGCCCAAGTATCCCGAAGAAGCTTGCAAGCGGGTTTTTCCGTTTAACGGGAACGGCGCGCGCGAGTTCTATTTTCGCCGGTGTCACCTTGTAGGCCGAGGCGACCTCGGCGGGGGTGCCGTAATTCTTGATTATCTCGGCCAGCGCTTCCGCTTCGGACAAAGCCGGGCGTGTCTTTTTGGCCGTTTCCAGCGCGATGCAAAGATATTCTTCTGCGTCGGACTGGGCATCTTGCGCCGTGGGCGGGTCCTGTACTGCAAGTTCAGCTTTCAGGGAAACCAGGTAATCGTTAATGCTGTTTATCATCGTCAACTCCTCAATATCGAATCAGCGAAATTTTTAGTGGCTGTCCAGACCGTCTTCCAACGCGCCAGGGTCTGGTCCCCGTCCGAAGTTATGCTGTAGTACCGGCGGGGAGGCCCTGTAACCCAGGGCTCAACCTTGCTGCGA
>CAZMDI010000133.1:1932-4613 GCA_964564995.1 uncultured Dehalococcoidales bacterium | reverse complement strand
CTACATCTACAAGCCGTTTAACGACAAGGACCTGAGGGGTTGCGTGGAGAAGGCCTTGCATAGTACCGGTACTGAAACCGAAAGCGTGAATTGATACCCGCACTCCAGAGGCTAGAAGTTAAACTCAACATCCATATCAGAGAGGGAACTGAAATGACTCTCCCGGATAATCAGATTATTATGCTCCCCCTTTTTAAAATCCTTTCTTAATGGCAAGGAAAGGTACATCCTTCAAGCGATTGGATTAAATGGTGAAGTAAAATAAAAAGTCATATATTTTTAATTATTTCTTACCTATATTGATGACTATTTAATCCCCCCAGGATAGTATAAACAATGTGTGAGCCTGGTATACAGTCTCAACTGGAGGATTATGATGGCTAAATTCCTTGTTGTGTATTACGGCGGCAAAATGGCTTCGACCCCCAAAGAAATCGAAAAGTCGAACATTGACTGGATGAATTGGTTCAAATCCATGGGTAAATCGCTAATCGACATGGGAGCTCCAACGATGCCAGGCAAAATGGTCGACATGAAAGGCAAGCTGACCGACACACATGGCGAATCCATCACGGGCTATAGCGTCATCATGGCGGATAATATGGAAGCCGCTGCCAAGATGGTCAAAACCGCTCCAGGCATGGACAAGGGCATGATGGTGCATGTTTACCCCATGATGGACGCGATGATGCCAACCAAAGATATGCCCATGCCCGCCATGGCTGCCAAGAAATAACCCGATTTCGACAGAAACAGAAAGGGCGGCCTCTATCTTGCCGCCCTTTCTGTCATCCTCGAAGTATTCGAATGGCTGAAGCTCTCACTCGGGCGCGCCTTTGAGCAGAAGTGTTTGGGGAATAATATCAGCGGCTGAGCGTTTTGAATTTTAGTGAGTTTCGCTCATTTATTTTAAAGCCACATTATATGTATACAAGACAACACCACCCGGGGTATTCACATCTCCAGAATACTTAATCTTAGCTGTCACGATATCATTGACCTTGAAAGCTTTCAGGTCCTGGTCCGTGAACACTGTTATAACTTTCCCGACACTATCTTTCACAGGGTTAATCAGGGTTCCAACATCTTGAGTGCTCTGGAGCATCATATCCAGTTTCCATGGGTAGCCAGAAGACTGGGCAGATAGGCTCTGTATTTTCGCGTTAACTATGCTGTCACTATTGACTAGAGCGCCTCCCCCAGGCTTAGGGGTTACCGTCGTTGAAGCGGCAGTGCTTTTACATGCTCCAACCGTAATCACAAACATAAGAAACGTTAATGTGAAGGCCCCCAGAAAAGCCTTTTTAATGTTCATGAACCCCTCCTCGTACCGAATGAGTCAATTGCAGGTTGGAAATTCTGAAGAAATCATAAATATAACGGCTTAAAAGCTGCCGAAAAACAAAATACCGGCCCGGGTGATTGCGGATGCCAAGCATGCTCGTCCGGGCCGTTACCTTGTTTGAAGACGTAACAAGTCAATCGCTGATTATTCTTTGATGTATGCCTCTGGATTATTCGCAAAAGACTGGCGACAGGAAGGCGCGCAGAAATAATACGCTTTGCCTTCGTGTTTGTACTCCAAAGACGATTTGGGGTCCACGTTCATAAGGCAAACCGGGTCGATCTCCCAGATGACCGCGCAACCCTTTTTCACCAGCACTACGAGTGCAATCATCGAAGTAAAATACAGGACCGCTATCAAACCTGCGGTGATATTCACCGCCATTCCGTTATAGAGGTACTGAAGCATCACTCCGAGCATAGCACCCATCATACCCCCCATCATCCCACCCATCCCCCCGTCCATCATCCCCATCAAGCCGCCGACGCGGCCGAAAACGATACCGAAAATAAGCCCCACCAGCAGGCCGACCATATTCCCAACGAACATGTCGCTGGTCGCCCCGACCAAATAACCAACCGCTATGCCGGTCATCATGCCCTGGGTCATCCCTATCATCATGCCGTACATCTCGGTGATGGATTTGTGACGCGAGATGTAAATGCCTTCAGCCGTGCTGAAAAGCAGCACTATAATACTACCGACGATTGCAACAACCGAACTCAACATCGCATTTTCCTTAAAACAGGTGGATTGACTCTCAGATTAATAGGTAACCGTAAAATCGAAAGCTACAGTATTCGTTACTCCCCCTCGCACGATTTTGACTGTCACCCTCCACGGACCCGCCATCGAAAACCTGACCGTCTTGCTGTAATGTCCGGGACCAACCAGTGGCGGCTGGGTGGTGCTGTTACCCATGTTCATGTTGGTCATGTTGATAGTGAATGTGAGCACGGCGTCATCTACAGCTTGCCCGTTGGCATCCACTACGTACGCATCCAGTACGCCGTTTCCCGGTTTCAGGGGGGCAGGAGTGGTTACCATCCAAATCCGCAGTGTACCGGCCTTTTGAACGCCGGAAACCGGGATCTTAAGGGTAGCAGTCCCCGTAGTAGTCACCGAAGTCACCGCTGTAATAGATGTTGTCGGCGAGGTCGCAGGTGGCGTCGATATCTCCGAAGGACTGTTTGAACAGGCTGCAAAAGCCGTTAATCCGAGCGCCGTTATTAGGATTATCATTTTATTTAACATCATCTGCCTTCTTTACCAGATAATCTTATCCCGGGACTTTTACCTGTCGCCCGGTTCGAAAAACACGCGTGAACTTTGCCGC
>CAZMDI010000133.1:0-1832 GCA_964564995.1 uncultured Dehalococcoidales bacterium | reverse complement strand
ATCCCGGGACTTTTACCTGTCGCCCGGTTCGAAAAACACGCGTGAACTTTGCCGCAAGGGTTGTAATACCCACTCGGGCATGCGCCTCAAACCAAGCTCCACTCTAATCATTATCCCGCAATCATCGCTTCTATTCAGTAACCCCGGTCACTTAAGTGACGTCGGCCATAAGTCGCTTTATGTTAAGTTGATACAAGCTTTAACAAGCTCCTGTCCGATGTTTCCTTTTTTAATGTGTCGAAACGATATAAACGTATGCCGTTTCGACCCGCAGAATAAAAAAAGGGGCTTTCGCGTGACCTCTGACATTTTATTTTGTATGTGCCAGGTTGAGTTTGCCTTTTTCCATGCTATAGGCCCGTGTGCAAAACGGCACCAGCCCCAGGCTGTGAGTCACCATCAAGATGGTCACCCCGCTGTCGTTGATCTGTTTGAGCAACGCCATGATTTCACTTTCGGTCTGCTCGTCGAGATCGCTGGTGGGTTCGTCGGCCAGCAGGATCTTGGGTTCATTTATCAGCGAACGCGCTATCACGGCCCGCTTCTGCTCGCCGGCCGAAAGGTGCCGAGGGTAACAATCGAGCCTGTCGCCCAAACCGATGGTCTCCAAAAGTTCCTTTGCGCGCTTGCGACCTCCATCCCTGGTCTTTCTCGATGCAAACGAAGCGGGGATGATGATGTTGTCGAGGACAGTAAGCGACGGCAGAAGGCTGGGAAACTGGAACACATAGCCCATGTCGCTGCTGCGCAGCTTTGACATGTCCTTATCCGAGAGGGTTTGCAGGTCGCGGCCTTCGACGAATATTTTTCCCGCAGTCGGGTTTATCAGTCCCGCCACCAGGTTCAAAACAGTGCTCTTACCCGTGCCGGAACGGCCGGTCACCATCACAAATTCACCCTTGTCGATTTCCAGGTTCACTTCCTTGACAGGAGTGATCACCTGCTCGTCCAGGTTAAATTCCTTGGTGACTTCCTGAAGCTTTATCATGTCATTATTCCCTCGCCGCGATAGCAGGTTCCATTCAGCTTACCCTGAATGCCGGCCAGAACGCGGCCAAAACAACCGTCAGAAGGATGAACGCCATACCCGCAGACGCCAACCCGATGAATGAACCCAACCCGGGAAACAGGAACGGCATACCGAGCGAGAATGTTATATAAGCCCGGAGCAGATAAATAACAATCGTCGCCAGCGTCACCCCGATTACAGCACCGCTGGAAGCCAGAATCACGGCCTCCGCGAGAATTGACCGGAACACGTAGAACCTGGTCGCCCCGAGCGCCCTCAGGACTGCTATCTCCCTGCGCCGTTCATTGGCAGCCATGGAAAACACCAGGCCTATCAACACCGCCGAGAGTATCCAGAAAACCACCATGATCGCGACAAAGCCCCACAACAACCCTGTCATCTGGTGACGGAACTGCCCGAACATGTTAGGGCTTTCAAGGGGAACCACCCCGAGGACGCCTGACAGAATATCGAGGGCAACCTTATGCCGGTCGGCCCCAGGAACTATCTTTACCATGACCTCGGAAACCTGCCCCGGCGGTATCGAAAGAGGTTCGATAGCGGTGGTCAAAGAAGATTTCGCCATCGCCTCGGCTGTCGCGGTTGACATGAAAAGGGTCTGATCGATTCCCGTTCCCGTTGCCTCTAGGTTGCCAACAAGGTCCGTGCTGTAACCGTATAGTTTGATGGAAGTGTCTCCAGCGGGAACGAAGATGTAACTCCCGCCGATGACCTCACCGGTGTTGAGCGGCCGGCCCAATTCTTTTTCCAGCCAGGGCTTGATAGTGAAGTCTGTCGCAGGATCGTAAACTACCAGGAACAT
>CAZMDI010000132.1:0-4618 GCA_964564995.1 uncultured Dehalococcoidales bacterium | reverse complement strand
GGTCGAATTGGCATGCCGTAGCGGTGCTTCAGGATTTTTAGCAGGCAGGGCAGTGTGGCAGGAAGCAGTAGGAATGACCGATCCGTCTGCCCGCCACAGATTTCTAACTACGGTAGCGGCCGATAGATTGAAACGTTTAACAGAAGTGGCAAACAAATTCGCGACTCCATGGCATAAAAAATTGGGCTTTTCCGACAACGTCCTTGGAAATATTACTCAGAACTGGCACTCGAGTTATAGAGAAGCAATGTAACTGATTCGTCACAGCAGACACGCATAAACACACTCGGGCCAGGAATTTCCATCGTCGAAGTAACCGCCTTGTTCAAACGAGTTTGGGTACTCATCCCCGCACATGACATCCTCGTATGCGGCGGTTCAGTTCCGCCGGGGTTACCATTCCACATCTATGGGTTATCACAAAACAAAACCGTGAAAATGGGGTCTAAACAATTCCGGACTCGTCGGGTGTGTTTCTCAAAAAAGGCATTAGAGCCAACCCATTTCCAATAAAATCAAGCATCAGAGAAGTTGAAGAACTATTGTGCAGATCCTTATTATCGGAAAACAAGGTAACAACGGCCACCAGAGAGCTAACTCAAACAGGGGTCGAAATCGCAATTATCTCGACAGGCGAATACGGGCTTATCGCAGCCAGCCAAAACTAAACAGTAAAATTGGTGCCAACTCAAGTGAAAGCTTAAGCACTTTCCGAGAGGGAAAATCGGTAGTCACCGGACTTGCCATATCCTTGGCAAAAAATAAGCCCTTACGGGATTCTTGCAAACTGGCCGTCGTTATGGGAACGTCTGCTGTGTTGGCTTTCGGCACGAATCCGCCTCGACGGGAAGATGTTCAAAAAATCCTTTCGCCGGTTAAAGTGGGAATATTGGCCTAACCGGGTTCACTGCAGCAACCAGTTTTCAAAATCTTCAGGCGCCTTGGGAGCGGTGCCTGCTTTATCATTCACAGATTTAATTTGTTCGTGCATTGGCAGTTCTGATTTTGGAGAAATCTTATCCGGTTCATTGAACGCACGATTCACCTTTAGTTTTTCATCGCCGGCAACCAGACCTTCAGCCAGAGCTTGCCGGGTATCTTTTCTGACAGACTCTTGAAGATGTTTCACGATCTGTCCGGCCTTAATATCAATGCTTTTAATCGCCTCATCCAAGGAGGCTGTAGATGCTTCTTCGATTCTCAATATCAGAGCTTCACGAAAACGAGATGCCATATCGTCGGCCCGGGCGCGGGCTTCTTCCCGGATTTTAAGAACAATCTGCTTCGCTGTTTGTTCGTATTGGCGTAGCATTTTTTCGGTTTCGGCGTCAGCTTCTTGTCTGGCAGCTTTCCCTGCCACAGAGATTACATCTTCAGCCTCCTTTGCAAGTAACATCATGACATCAGCCGGGCTACCGTAATTATTGATTCCGCTATCTTCAGGTTTCATATTACCCACCTTTTTATCACTTATCTATCACATTCTTACCTATTCAAGGCTATGAAACAAGACCCAGAAGTACATTTCTACTAGTATTATCGTACCATTTCCTGAATTCATCCACCGTTCTCCTTTTGGGCCTTTTTCCAGCGTGAGAACTGTGCGCGCCCATTAACTCCTCACGTTATCCGAGGGCAAAGAAACTCAACATGAATATTAAAGCTCCGATACTCTCATTTGATTGACACAAAGCATGTTTGGCGCTAACATTGATAGATACAGGTTGTCACTGGAGAAAGAACCTAAATGTCCGATTCATGGCGCGCCTGTCATGCCTGTGGCAGACAAGTTGAAATGGCGCCAGGTCAAGCGCTCGGAGATGCTTTGAGCGGATGGGTGATTGTTTCCCGCCTCCGCGACAAAGATTCATTTGATCGATTCAGCTTTTGTTCAATGTGTTGCCTGCAACAATGGGTACAAAGGCAGGTTCCAGCCATCCCTGACATTTTTTTACATTCTTTAGACGATAGTTCATGTAACCCATAAAGGCAGGTCTTCTGACGGGCATCCCATTTTAAGCCTAAGTTCAGAGGTCTGCTTTTCCGTTTTATAGAGTTCCCGGAGGGACCGAGAATGGCCGAGATACCTGAGATTGGCAAGATTTCATCCGAAATCTTTAGCGAAATCATCTTCCCGCGCCTAGGTGCCGACAACCCACAAATACTAGTCGGTCCTCGGCATGGTACAGACGTGGGCATTATTGAAATCGGCGGGCAGGCTGTCTCCCTTACATGTGACCCCGTATTCATCGTCCCCGAATATGGACTGGAACGGGCTGCGTGGTTTGCCATCCAAATCCTTGCCTCCGATTCGGTTACATCGGGTTTGTCTCCACGGTATCTGAGTATCGACCTCAACCTTCCGATGGAGATGACCAAGGACCAGCTCACGCTAATGTGGGACACTATGCACAATGAATGCCGCAAGCTCGGAATCTCTATTGTTACGGGACACACTGCAAGATATGAAAACTGCCACTACCCCATGGTTGGTGGCGCCACGCTGATAGGAGTTGGCCCGCTAGAAAGTTATGTCAGCCCGCGATTTATCAAGCCAGGAGATGCCCTTATAATTACCAAAGGACCGGCGATTGAAGCCTGTGGAATTTTTGCAGCGATGTTTCCCAAGGTAATCGTAAAAGAGTTCGGCGAGGAATTCGCTCGCCGGGCCGATAAGTTATTCTCTAAAATGTCAGTCGTTGAAGAAGCAAAGCTGGCAGTGTCCTGCGGAGTCCGAGATAATGGGGTTACAGCCATGCACGACGCGACGGAATGCGGAATATGGGGAGGGCTATTTGAAGTGGCTGAAGCCGCAGGTTGTGGAATCACCGTCGAGCAGGATAAAATCGTTGTTGAAGATTGCGTTAAAGAAATTTGCAACCTTTTCCAAATCGACCCTTACGCTTCGATCAGTGAAGGCACATTGATAATCGCTTGCCGCGCCAATTCCGCCCAGCAAATAGTCGAGGCCATCAAGGCAAAGGGCATACTCGCGTCGATAGCTGGAGAATTTACAGAAAAGTCCAAAGGCATGGTATTACTCAAAAGCGACAGGGTTTATCCGCTAAGGCATCCAAATGTTGATCCTTTCTGGAAGGCTTTTTATGACGGAACTGAAAAATACAAGACTTTCACCGATTAGGAAAATCGCTACCGACCCGCCGATATGGAACAGCGTTTCTGACCTAGAATATAAAATTCAGAATCTTAAAACTGAACACAACGCAATCATCCTCGCACATAATTACCAGCCGGACGACATTCAGAAAATTGCCGATTTCGTCGGCGATTCTTTTGAGTTGTCACAATGCGCCACCAGGACGGATCACGATGTAATAGTCTTTTGCGGCGTTCATTTTATGGCTGAGACTGCTTTTATCCTTTCTCCTGATAAAATAGTTTTGCTCCCCGACCCTCATGCGGGTTGCCCCATGGCAGATATGATTACTGCGAAAGCATTACGTGCGAAGAAAAAAGACTTACCAGGGATACCGGTCGTTTGTTATGTCAATTCATCTGCAGAGGTAAAAGCCGAGAGTGATATCTGCTGCACATCCGCCAATGCCATTAAAGTGGTTGAAACTCTGCCCGAGAGGGAAATTATTTTCGTACCTGATAAATACCTGGGTCAGTGGGTAGCTTCGCAGACAGGGAAGAAGCTGCATCTTTGGCCCGGCTTCTGCCCCACCCACGCACGTATCCTTCCGGAGCATATCATCGAGTTAAAAAATAAGTACCCGGACGCCGTGGTGGTTGCACACCCTGAATGCCGTCCCGAGGTTCACGAGGTCGCCGATGCTGTGCTCAGTACTGGAGGAATGATACGGTATGCGAGAGATCCCAAATTGCGTAAGATGATTGTTGTAACTGAAGCAGGCATCATTCACAGGTTACAAAAAGAAAATCCGGGGAAGGAATTTATACCAGTTTTCCCCGAGGCCATCTGCCCAAACATGAAAAGAACAACGCTTGAAAAAGTGCTTTGGTGCCTTCAAGACATGAAACCGGCAGTGGTTGTGCCGGAGGACATTCGTATAAGGGCAAAATCCGCGGTGGAACGGATGCTTCAAGTGGGCTGACTCAGGAAGAAGTGAGGAAAAACAAATGAGAGAGGACATCCGAAACGTATTTGCCAAAGATCCTGCAGCCCGAAGCTGGTTCGAAGTCCTCACGTGTTACCCCGGCCTCCACGCTCTTTGGAATCATCGCGTTGCACACTGGCTCTGGATCCACAATATGAAATTGGCTGGGCGAATGATTTCACAATGTGGCCGATTCTTCACCAATATCGAGATACATCCGGGGGCTAAAATCGGGCGGCGTTTTTTCATCGATCACGGGGCCGGAGTAGTTATCGGCGAAACCTCTGAAATCGGGGATGACGTCTTGATGTATGCAGGAACGGAATTAGCGGGCACCACACTTAATAAAGGTAAACGTCACCCAACCGTTGGAAACAATGTCGTGATCGGCGCAGGCGCTATTGTCCTCGGTGCAATCACATTAGGCGACAGCGCAAAAATCGGAGCGGGTTCAGTCGTGACGCGGTCAGTCCCGACAGGGGCCACAGTCGTAGGTGTTCCGGGCCGTATAGTTGAAGAACACCGCAAAATACAGG
>CAZMDI010000131.1:0-4663 GCA_964564995.1 uncultured Dehalococcoidales bacterium | reverse complement strand
GGAAGTGAGTCAAATTAGAGCATCGCATAAGATTATCTATTCTTGGAGCTTAATTTGAAGACAACCTCAATCTCAGCTATAATTGGCGTTTAGTGTATTTCTTTGAGGTGCGCATTGCTTAGAACCCATAATTCCCCAGAATTGAACGCAAGCCTGGTCGGCCAGAAAGTGACTGTCGCCGGATGGGTGGACAGGCGGCGTGACCATGGCGGGCTAATATTCATCGACGTCCGCGACCGCACTGGACTGGTGCAGGTTGTATTCAACCCCGGGATCAATCCCGACTGCCACAAACTGGCTGGAGACTTACGCAGCGAGTTTGTCGTGCAGGTTACCGGTACTGTGTCGCTCCGTCCTCAAGGTACGCAGAACGCCAAACTCGTTACCGGCGAGATCGAGATAATCGCCGAATGCCTAAAAATTCTCAATACTTCGGAAACGCCGCCGTTTTACATCAATGAAGATTCTGAAGTTGACGAGAACTTACGTCTCAAATTCCGTTATTTAGACATGCGCCGCCCGCGCGTGCGTGACATAATCATGCTCCGACATCAGGTGGTGCGGTTTATACGCAATTATTTCGACGAACAGAGTTTTGTAGAGGTAGAAACGCCTATCTTGGGCAAAAGTACTCCGGAAGGCGCGCGCGACTATCTGGTCCCGTCGAGGGTCCACCCTGGGAAGTTTTACGCTTTGCCCCAGTCTCCCCAGCAGATGAAGCAGTTGCTCATGGTTGGTGGACTGGAAAAATACTACCAGATTGCGAAATGCTTCCGTGATGAAGATACAAGGGCTGACAGGCAGCCGGAGTTTACACAACTCGATGTTGAAATGAGCTTTGTAACTGAAGAGGATGTCATGTCTATCACGGAGGGGATGTTTACCCTCATGATGCCGCAGATGTGTCCCGGAAAGCGTTTTCCGTCCCCTTTCCCCCGCATTACCTACGCCGATGCGATGGAGCGCTACGGTTCGGACAAACCCGACCTGCGCTTTGATATGCGTCTCGGTGATGTTTCATCCATCGTTGGCCTTTCCGAGTTCGGCGTTTTCAAGAACGCTGTTGAAGGTGGAGGAACAGTAAAAGCCATCGCGCTTCCCTGCTGTGCTGCGTATTCGCGGCAGGAACTGGCTAAACTCACCGAATTAGCCCAGGGCTACGGCGCCAAGGGGCTGCTCAGTATGTCCCTGACCAGCGAGTGCACGTGTCTCGATGACCTTACCATGGGTATGGTCAAGTCTGTAGCGGCCAAGTACCTCAATCTCGAACAGATCAAGCAGATCGCCCTCAAAACAGGCGCAAATCCGGGTGACTTGATTGTATTTGTAGCTGACAAAGACTCCGTTGTCACCAATGCCCTCGGAAAACTGCGCCAGGAAATGGGACTGCGTTTGAAACTTGCTGACCCCGACCTGTTCGCTTTTGCATGGGTGACAGATTTTCCGTTACTGGAATGGGACAAAGACCTGGATCGCTGGCATGCCATGCATCATCCGTTTACTTCTCCACTGGAGAACGAGATACCTTTGCTAGATGCCGAGCCCTCCCGAGCAGGTTCGCGGGCTTACGACATTGTGCTCAACGGTTATGAAGTCGGCGGCGGCAGTATTCGTATACATCAGGCCTGGCTCCAGCGCAAGATATTCCAGGTTATGAAATATACTGAATCGGAGATAGACGAACGTTTTGGGCACCTGTTAGAGGCTTTTTCATACGGCGCCCCGCCCCATGGAGGGATAGCTCTGGGCATCGACCGGCTGATCATGCTGCTTTCGGGTGCGAGTAACATTCGTGAAGTGATTCCTTTCCCCAAGAACCAGAATGCGGTGGACATGCTCTTCAATGCCCCTGCTCCAGCGATGCGGGAGCAGTTGAATGAATTGCATATCCAACTGCGTGATGAATAATAATCAGGAGTAGAACACCATGAAAGTACTGGAGCGAAAGAACGAGAACAACCAGGAGATTTTTAAAGTCGAGCTGGAAAAAACTGAAGCCGACGCGGCGCTTGAAACCGCCTACGGTCACCTGGTAAAAGAAGTCAAGATTGACGGGTTCCGCCTAGGCAAGGCGCCCCGAGAGGTGCTTGAAGGGCAGGTCGGCAAGGATGCGATTTTCGATCAGGCTATGAAAGATTCTCTGCCTGAACTTATCGATAACATGCTGATTGAAAACAAGATTCGAGCCTATGCTACTCCACAGGTACGCATCACGAGCCGCGAACCGGTAGTTTTCGAAGCAACTGTACCCCTTCCTCCCGATATTACTCTGGGCGATTACAATTCTATCAAGATGAAGCCCAATCTTATCGACATTCAGGACAAAGCGGTAGATGAAATTCTGGAAAACGCCCAGCACCAGGTATCCGAGTGGGAACCAACCGGCACTCCTGCTGAAATGAAAGATATGGTCGTCATGGATATCGAAAGCGATATCGAAGGCGCTCCTTATGTAGTAGAGAAGGGTGCCAATTTTCAGCTCATGCCTGGATGGAGGTTCCCCGTTCTGGGTTTCGCCGAAGCCCTTTTAGGAATCAAGGCCGATGAAGAGCGAGATTTTATTCTTAAGATGCCCGACACTTTCCCGGATGCGACCAAGGCCGGAAAGGACGTTCATTTCAAGATCAAAATTTTGGACATCCGCAGCGAAAAACTTCCCGAGCTTGACGATGAATTTGCCAACAAAGTTTCACCCGGATCCGGCGGCATAGAAAAACTGCGCGAAGCGGTCAAATCTGATCTTCAGCGGCGTGCGCAGGAAACGGAAGATAAAGCGTTTGAAGAACGCGTAATTGACTCTCTGGTCGGAAAAAGCCAGATTCAATATCCCCCATTGCTTGTGGACAGCGAAGTCGATCGTCTGATTCAGGAGTATGTCGATCGCCTCAGGAATACCACTGAGGATGAAGAGGAATTCAAGTCGCTTCTCAAAATGAGTTCGGAAGAAAAACTGCGCGAGTCTTTCCGTCCGCAGGCTGAACAGCGCGTAAAACGGAACCTTGTCATCTCCAAACTCATTGAAGCGGAAGACGTGAATGCCGACGACTCCGAGGTGGACCTCCAGATCGCCGCCATCACCGCTGACGCTGGAACCAAGCTTCCCGAACAGATGACTTATCTTAATAAAGCGGAAAATCGCGATACCCTGCGCTGGTGGGTCAGAACAAACAAAGCCAAAAAGTTGCTTGTGCAGAAAGCACAGTCGGAATAGAATTAAAATATTACCGACAGGAGGTTTATTATGGATTTCCAGAATGTAGTTCCAATGGTTATCGAGAGCGGTGCGAGGGGTGAGCGCGCTTACGATATTTACTCTCTTCTCTTAAAAGAGCGCATCATCATACTCGGTACACCGATTAACGATCAGGTAGCCAATAGCATCGTGGCCCAACTTCTATTCCTAGACCGCGAAGATCCCGACAAAGACATCAACCTTTATATCAATTCTCCAGGTGGCGTAATCAATGCCGGTTTGGCTATTTACGACACCATGAACCTGATTCGCCCCCAGGTGTCAACCATCTGCATGGGGCTTGCAGCTAGCATGGCAACGATATTGCTGTGCTCGGGGGCCAAGGGCAAACGTTTTGCTCTACCCAACTCCACTATCCATATGCATCAGGCTATTGGGGGGGCGCAAGGACAGGCAACGGACATTGAAATCGCAGCCAGGGAGATATTGCGCGTTCAGGACATTATCCGCAATATCCTGGCAAAGAATACGGGACAGACCATGGAAAAGATCGTCCATGACACCGACAGAGACTATTATCTGAATCCCGTTTCTGCGATGGAGTATGGTTTGATCGACGAAATTCTATCGAAACCTGAACCCAAAGAAACCAAGGGGAAGAAATAAGCCCTGTTACTTCAGTAACGTTCTTTGTAGAATTCCAGCAGCGTGCGCCAGGGGGGGCTCCCCTTGGCGCACGCTGCATTTAAGACTTAAAAGCGCCTCGCAGTCGCCCAGCCTGACGCTTGCGTCAGGCTCCTTCCCGTCCAGCATCCCCGCAAGAAAACCGACTGCAAAAGAATCTCTGGCATCGGTAGCGTCTAGTACCAGAGATGAATGGCTTGTTCCCCTTAGGAAATAGCGGGTAACGAGAGTATCGGAAATACCCAACAAGCGGATATTCCGCCTGGGTATTGGGTAAGAACCGGTTAGAATCCAATACTACAAAGCAATACTGCAATATGAAGCGATATAGGAGTAGGAATAGCACGTGGATTTATACTAGCGACAGGTTAGTCGGGCGGTCTGCCAATTGCGCTCACATGGTATAATCAAGTTGCTTGTTTAGTACTACACAAAGGGAAAAACTGATTACTGTACGCTGGGTTTACAGGGTTTGGAAAAAGAAGCAAATAACGAAACCCGTTTAATAGATAGCCTTGGTATTATTAATAGCAATTGTAGAGTAACAGTTACGATTTAGTTGATGCGCTTGAGAAGGTGATTTATACATGGGGAAGCCGGCGTAGAACTATCAGTGAAATAACGCTTTTAGTTAACGACCGTTTCGGGGAGACGAATATATAGATACGTGATTGTTACCATCCGCGCGCTTGAATATTGATACCCAAAAAAGTAGCTGTAATAATATGATAATAGTTTAGACATTCGCATCGGAAATTTAGTTATTACAGACCGTGCTTGAACTCA
>CAZMDI010000130.1:0-4672 GCA_964564995.1 uncultured Dehalococcoidales bacterium | reverse complement strand
GGCGTCAATTTCATCGATAAATATGATACAGGGGGCGGCGCGCTTGGCCTGCTCGAAGAGGTCTCGGACTCTGGAGGCGCCAACACCCACAAACATCTCCACGAACTCGGAGCCGCTTATCGAGAAAAAGGGGACGCCGGCTTCTCCTGCTACAGCACGAGCCAGGAGGGTTTTGCCGGTTCCGGGGGGGCCGATTAACAGAACGCCTTTGGGGATGCGTGCGCCCAGAGCCTGGAATTTCTCCCGCGTTTTGAGGAATTCAACGACCTCCCGCAGGTCCTGCTTGGCTTCTTCCACACCGGCAACATCTTCAAATGTTACCGTCGGTTTATCAGAGTTGAAAAGCTTTGCCCGCGAACGGCCGAAGCTCATAGCCTGGTTATTGGCGCCTCTGGCCTGATTGAAAATAAACAGAAAGAAAATACCGAGGAAAACAACCGGCAGGACGGTTGTCAGCAGGATGCTGCCCCAGTCGATCCCTGATGCCTGTTTAACATCGACGCTGACGCCTGTAAGGTCGAATCCGGTGACTTCGTAGATAGTGGCGCCGGTTTCCTTGGTTGTCACGTACGTTTTCCCATCGGTTCCCGTGATATTAATCGTATCGCCGTTTATCTCGATGGATTTGATCTCGTGCGCTTGAGACATGCTAACAGCCGTCGAGATGGGGATGGATTCCGGTTTGACGCCGGTGCCGGGGAGGATCACGGTGAAAAATGTTATTGCCGCAAGGGCAATTATGAGATATATGACTATGCTTCGTTTCCAGTTAATTTTCATGGGAAAGCTCCTATCTGGTACTCATATCAGTATAACACAAAACAGGCTTCAAAACGGGGAAATTGTGAGGAGCATCCCATGCGTCAGGCATGCTTTTGTTACGACTGTTTGCCGGGCTTGTCACCTTAATATACACTTAGGTCAGAATAAAGTATGTGATCCGGGTAACAAAAACTCTATGGGTGATTCTCAATTTTTCACGGGTACTGGCCTGGCTTTCTTGCTGGTGGCTGTGGGATTTCTGGCTGGAAGCTACGGGACTCTGGTAGGCATCGGTGGGGCGGTAATCCTCACCCCTGTTTTACTGATCCTATATCCTGGGGCGAGACCGGAGGCGCTCACCAGCATCACCATGGGGATTGTTTTTTTGAACGCTCTGTCAGGTACAACCGCTTATGCGAGGCAGCGCCGCATAGACTACCGGAATGGCATCTATTTTGCGCTTGCCACCGTACCGGGGACTATTTTCGGTGTATGGGCCCTTCATTATATCCCGCAAAAAGTGTTTTCACTGATATTTGGGACAGTGTTGCTGGTATTTTCGATGTTGATCTGGTTAAGACCGAAAATCAGCACGGGCGTAATAACCGTTCCGGGTACCGGGAATACTTGTCTGACGGATACTACCGGTGAAAAGTTTGAATACACGTGCAAAAGGCCGCTCGGGATCATGCTCAGCTTCATCGTCGGTTTTATTGCCGGCCTCCTTGGTATCGGGGGAGGTATAATTCATGTGCCTATGCTGATATATGTGCTGGGCTTCCCCGCTCACATCGCCACCGCTACTTCGCATTTCATACTCGTTTTTACCGGCCTCACAGGTACTCTCACACATGCGGCTTCGGGGACATACTCGGAGGTGTGGCCCATACTTCTGTGGATCGCGGTGGGGGTGATACCCGGAGCGCAGGTAGGTGCCTGGCTTTCCCCCAAAATCAAAAGCCTGATTTTGATGAGGCTTCTGGTGCTAGCGCTCGTGTTGGCGGGGATGAGGCTGATCGTTGTAAGCCTTCTGAGGTAGCTTCTACACTTTCTGATAAGTCTCTTTGAGGAGTAAGGCGTCCTCCTCCCGGTTGGGGCTTTCGCAGATAATGGTCCCGCCGGCCCCATGCTCTTTCAACGCCCTCAGCAATTGCTCGTATTCCAGGTCTGAAGACCTGAGAGCAAGGTGTTTTTTCTCGCCGTGCTTTCCATATTCTATACCGGAGAGGTGGATATGCATCTCCTTCAACGCATCCTCTCCGAGGTCTTTTTTCAGCCCCGCAAGCAGGCCGCTCCATTCTTCATAAGAATTGTTGCCGCCGCCGCGGGCGTGCCAGTGGGCGAAGTCGATGCACGGTGCAACGTTGGGGAGGTCTAGGGAAAGGCGGGTTATTTCGTCGATCGTCCCGAATTGTGTGCGTTTCCCGGCGCTCTCTGGCCGAAGAGTGATGGGATTATCGTCGGCTTTGAGCTTGTCCAATACCTCTTCAAGCGCGGACTTGATTGTGTCATAAACCTGCTCGGGCGGGTTGCCGAGGTAGAAACCGGGATGGAACACTATGCTTTCTGCTCCGCAAAGCCGTGCGATCCGGGCTGCTTTGTGTAGCGTTCCCTGGCTTGAATGCAATTTCGGAAGTTCCCTGGCGTTAAAGTTCAGAAAATAGGGCGCGTGGACTGAGAGTTTGATCTTATTGTTGCGGGCGATCCCTGCCATGGCCTTCGCGTGAGACTCGTCAAGATAGACTCCGTGTACGAATTCTATCTCCATGCAGTCTAAGCCGAGGGCAGCTACCCGGCGGATACCTTCACCGGTCTCTTGCGGCCATGTGCTTTGCGGGATACCTGCGGTACCGAAAAGAAAGGTTGCCATCAGGCAAAGTATAGCAGTTGGTCGCGAAGCGAGCCATTGAACCAGTTTTTTGAACCTGACCGGAGTTCAACAGAAATGGCGTGCGAGATAAGCTATTGGCCCTGGCGTGACAACGCTACCTTCATCATGTATATACCGGCGAGGAAGAGGATGAAAAACACTGCTACCAGCACTGTGGCCTGCCAGAGGGAATGCAGAGGGAGGGAACCGAGCTTGTCCCATTGCGTGATGATAGGTGACGATGTGGCGGACGCGACGAAGCCTATTACTCCTACGGCAAACAGGATCCCGCCCAGGATGAAAATCAACAAGCCTGCCATTATGTTTCCACGCATAGAGATCTCCTTTAGCTCGCAAGTATAAGAGAGCGGTTTTGGCATGTCAAACCAAATCTCCTGCCCCCCTGATGTCCTCCCGGCCTGCCTGTACCGTGAGATACGCTATGCTATAATCGTGCAAACCGGCAGGAGATAATCACTCTGGGATCCATCGAAAAAGCAAGACGCATAGTTGAAATATCCTGCGACAAACTCGCTTCGGATATCGCGCTTCTTGATATGCGTGGCGTTTGCAGTCTGGCTGAGTATTTCGTCATCGTCAGCGGTGAATCTTCCCGTCAGTTGGCTGCTCTTTCAGACGGGATAGAGCGGTCCCTCAAGCAAGAAGGGACAAGTCCCCTCCGGCGCGAGGGAACCGCAGTTTCCGGGTGGATGTTGCTTGATTACGGTGACGTAATCGTGCACATTTTTTCGTCGCCGAATAGGGAGTATTACAAATTCGACGATTTGTGGAGTTCGGCGAAACCGGTTGTCCGTATCGCTTGAGCCTATTGCTTGCGCATGTAATTGAGGATCTCGGTGCTTTTGAAGAAAAGCATGACTTCCTGCTCGGCGGTTTTTACAGAGTCAGAACCATGCACTGCGTTCCTCTCGATATCCAGCCCGAAATCCTTGCGTATGCTGCCTGGTTCTGCCTTTGCAGGGTCAGTGGACCCCATGACTGTCCGGGCGACCCTGACCGCATCTTCCCCCTCGAAGACAGCAGCCACGATTGGCCCTGATGTAATGAAACTTATCAATCCCTTGAAAAATCCTTTTTCTTTGTGCGGCGCATAGTGGCGTTCCGCCAGGGTTTGGTCCATCTGAAGCATTTTCAGTCCGACCAGCGTTAGACCTGCGCTTTCCAGCCGACCTATGATTGCCCCGCTGAAACCGCGTTCGACTGCATCCGGTTTAACCAGCACCAGAGTTCGTTCCATGTTTAACTTTCTACCTCCGATTATTTTAATCTTTGATGAATTGCGTTGAATAAGATTTATCACATCATTTGCACGGAGTTCCACCAGGGAGTCTACCACAATATCCGCCAGTTCAAGGCTTTTTTTCGTATGGTTGGCAGCCACTCCGATGGAGCACATACCGGCACTGGCGGCAGCGGATATGCCCCCGACTGCATCCTCGATTACCGCACAACAACCCGGTTTAATATTCAATTTTGTAGCCGCAAGAATGAAGATGTCGGGCGCTGGTTTGCCGCGGGTGACTTCTTCACCGCTGGCAACGGCTGTAATAAGCGGTCCGATAGAGAGCATTTTGATAAAGGTTTCGATATTGAGGGTCGGGGCTGAAGACGCCACCGCCATCGGAATCCCTATCTTGTGCAGGCTGGTTAACAGTTCTATGGCTCCGGGCATCGGGCTTACGCCCTCCCTGCGAACTGCCGCCCGGAAAAGTTCAGTTTTTTCTCTGCTTATCGATAAGATTTCCTCGGGTGAGGCCCGTGGCCCGAGTATCTCCAGGATGATGTCGTCGTTTCGTAATCCGAAACTGTTTTTAAAATCAGCTTTGCTGAAGGTGACGCCATGGCTGCTGAAAACTGTTTTCCATGCGTCATAATGTTTTGACGCTGTATCCACGATGGTGCCGTCCATATCCCATATGACCCCCGCTACCGGGCCTCCCTCAAGTTGCGCGATAGCTCCGGAGCCTTTCGATTTGGGCGGGCTGATATGCGGAGGCCTCAAGTAAAATGGCTGCAGTG
>CAZMDI010000129.1:0-4672 GCA_964564995.1 uncultured Dehalococcoidales bacterium | reverse complement strand
CTACAAACCGGCCCGCTTGTTCTATGAGTTTGGAAGGGGGGATCCCGGTCCTTCCAGCTTCGTACTCGACCTGCTTCATTTCGGCTGTGGTAACGATTTTCATTTCAATCGAGTTTAACAACAATATTGGGCATGGTCAACCATCCACGGTCCAAGAAAGGTTGGCGAGTATGGTTTTCATCGCGTGCTGGCGGGTTACTTGCCGGTTGATCCAGGGATATCGCGCGCCCATTATTGATATACGGCAAATCACAGGGTACGATTCCAACACTCTAAGCCACCAATCCGTTCCATATAACGGAATGCTTTTGCCACAACTCTATTTTTATGTTAATATTTGTGATTATTCCCCGCGCGCATGAGAGAGGGTTTCTATTTTGCCTAAGATTTATCTGATTGATGTAACCAACCGCGACGGGGTTCAGACCGCCCGTTTGGGATTGTCTAAACTTGAAAAAACCATGATCAACCTTTACCTGGATGAGATGGGAATCTTCCAGAGTGAATTCGGTTTTCCCACGACACGTCACGAGCAGTATTACCTGCAGGCCAACCTCGAATTGGCGCGCATGGGGATCATGAAACACATCGTTCTGGGCGGATGGATCCGCGCTATTGTCGAAGACGTTGAGCTCGCGTTCAAACAGGTGCCCGCCATCAAACACCTTAACCTCTCGATTTCCACGTCAAACCAGATGATCGACGGCAAGTTCAAAGGACGCAAGACCAAAGACGACGTCATATCCGAGATGACCGAGGCGCTGGATGCTGCCCTGGCTCACGGCGCCGGGAGCGTGGGCATCAATGCCGAAGACGCCTCGCGAACTGACCTGGAATATCTTGTTAAATACGGGTTGGCAGCCAAAGCTCACGGTGCGGCACGCCTGCGTTATTGCGACACGCTTGGTTATGACAACCCGTTTTCTATATACGAAACAGCCAGAACACTGGCGCAAAAAGTTGAACTGCCCATAGAACTTCACTGCCACGGGGACTTGGGCATGGCAGTAGGAAATTCCATAGCGGGAGCGAAGGGCGCTATCGATGGCGGGCAGGACGCCTATATCAATACAACTCTGAACGGGATCGGCGAACGGGCGGGCAATGCTGACCTCGTTTCCGTGATACTGGCCGTCACAAAATCCAAAGATTTCAATGAAAAATATCAACTCGCCGGTGACATCAAGCTCAGTCAGGCGTGGCGCCTTGCCCAATATGCAGCCTATGCTTTTGGAGTCGACATCCCGCTAAACCAACCTGGAGTTGGTAAAAATTGCTTCGCGCACGCTTCGGGCATCCATGCCGACGGTGTGCTCAAGGACCCTCAGAATTATGAACTTTACGGTTTCGAGGAACTAGGGCGCGGCGAGCCGCTGATAGTCGACACCGGACGTGAAATTTGCGCCGGCCAGTATAGCGGCATCTCGGGTTTCCGCTACATGGTAGACAAGATGTCAAAAAATACCCCTGAGATCATCTCGCTACCTGAAAGCAAAGAGAAGGCCAACGAGATACTCGAACTAGTTAGATACGCAAATGTCGAGGCCCATAAACCCCTGGTGGAAGACGAGCTGAAATTCATATGCAGGTTCCCGGAGATATCGAAGCAATTGCTGACCATGACCCCCCTCGAATAGACAATTAAGACGGTATTTAATGAACCCCTTCCTCTTTTGAATGAAGGGGTCATTTATTACACTGAGTTTGACTGGCTTCTGTTTCGGGGGTAAGATAGCCGGATGGATGCAGGAAACACTCCTGGCAAACTCGTTTCAGCCCGGGCATGGGTGATTCTTGCTTACAGTCTCGCACTCGGCGCGGCTGTCGTTGGGGCCTGGCTTTATCCCGGGAAGTCGCTCATTTTGACCGCGTTGATAGCCGACCTGACCGCCACAATGGTCATCTTCTTATTCAGCAGGATCTTCCACAATAGCAGTTTTTACGACCCCTACTGGAGCTTGACCCCGATAGCTTTAACGGCGTACTGGGGTTTTGCGTACGGGGCAAAGCCCGGGTTCGGGCAGATTATCATTTTTGCTCTGGTCGTATTCTGGGGCCTTCGCCTTACCTGGCACTGGGCGAGAAACTGGCGCGGACTGGGTGATGAAGACTGGCGTTACACGAAATTGAGGGGGAAAACAAAGGGGTGGTTCTGGCTTGTCGAACTCGCCGGAATCGACCTGATGCCGACGCTGGTGGTTTTCTTGGGATGCCTTTCACTTTATTCCGGGCTAACGTCTCGCCATAATTTCGGGTTGATGGATATTATCGCCGTGCTGTTCACCTCAACCGCGGTCTTCATCGAATCGGCGGCAGATGAACAGCTTGAAGCTTTTATCAAAACTCCGCACGCCGCCGGCGGCATTATGTCCAGCGGTCTGTGGGCTTACATTCGTCACCCAAATTATCTCGGCGAGATAATGTTCTGGTGGGGCCTGTTCCTGTTCGGAGCGGTTTCAGGGGCAGGGCACTGGTGGATGGTGGCGGGCCCGTTGACGGTTACCGCCCTTTTTATCTTCATCAGTATACCTATGATGGACCGCCACAACTTCGAAAGACGACCCGGCTACAGGATGCAGACCCAAAAATTGCCGGCTCTACTACCGCGTTTCTATAAATCCTGAACTCCGACACGCGGGATGAAGCTGCCTTACGCCCCTTAAATATATGAATGAATTCGAAATGGAGCTCAAACCCATAGGCCGCGTGCGTAATGGTGTCGCTAAAACACTCCGTCCCGAGCACGACTGGAAAGGGGTCATATCTGAAATCGCGATTGAACCGGCGTTGGCTGAAGGCCTTGAGGGCCTTGAGAACTATTCGCACGTAATCGTCATATTCTGGGCGCACAAAGCCACCGACAAATCAAAGATGGCGCTGCGAGTGCGTTACAGGGGTGACCCTTCTTTGCCGGAGGTCGGTATTTTCGCTTCCCGTTCCCTTTTCCGGCCCAACCCGCTGGGGATAAAAGTGGCAAGGCTCCTAGAGAGAAACGGCAACGTTTTGCGATTGGAAGGACTGGATGCGCTGGACGGCACACCGGTGCTTGATATTAAACCGTTTATCCCCAGGAACGATGCCCCGGCAGATGCCGCTGTGCCCGACTGGAGCGGCAGGAATCCGATTGAGAAACCCTGATAAAGAGGAGATTCTGACTGGGATATCCAGACATCTGTCGAAGTGTTTCGGTCCGGAGCGCTGGTGGCCGGGAGAAAGCCCCTTCGAACTGATGATTCAATATTGCTGTACGCCGCTGTCAAACCCGTTTTCGCCATCGATGCCTACACACGCAGAAACATCGGACGCATCGGGGTGTCACCTTCTGCAGACACCTGTAAAGCGCACCAGCGCCTCTTTACGTCAAATCTGGAATGCCTTGTCCCCTATTACAACGAATCTCATGCCATACTCGTGAAACTCGGCAAGGAAACAGGCCGCAATAGGCCGCTGCCGGACAAGGGAATTGTACGGCTACGGGGTGTAGCGTTTATCCAAGCTTGACTGTTTGCCGGTCTATCCAGGCGTTGCGGTCTCGGATGTCCCGGTCGAAGACAAGCCGGTTCAAAAGGAGTTGCCCGACTGGCACGTCTTTGCTGAGTTCCACCCTTGGTCCGATGAGCCTCTTGGTAAACCCCATCACCGCTACCGCGATGAAAAAGAACGTTACCGCGGTTCTGGTCTCTGCGTCAAATCGAGATGATTCAAACCATCCCCATGCAAACCAGCTCCAAAAAGGCAGCGAAAAAAGGGCTATGGCAACGCCCGGCGCCATTTGCCGAATGACAGCCGGCAGATAGGAGATGATTACAACAATGAGGGCCAGCAGGGGTGAAATATAGGCTATGATACCAAGGGTTGTTACCATGCCTTTGCCGCCATGAAATCCAATAAAAACCGACCAGTTGTGGCCCACTACAGTTATGAAACCCACGACAAGCTGCTGAGCGGCTGACAACCCGATGAGATGGACTATCCAGACCGCGAGTGCCCCTTTCCCCATGTCGAAGAGGGCGATAGGTATCGCCAGCACCTTGGAGGTGCTGCGTGCCACATTCGATGAACCCACGTTGCCTGTGCCCAGCTTGCGGATGTCCTGTCCTTTGAACCATTTAACGCCCAGGTAGGCCGCGGGGATAGAGCCCAAGAGGTAAGCGCCAACAATCGCCAACGCAAATTTAAACCACATATTAAATCCCCTGTTCGAGCCAAGTGGGAAGTTTTATCCCGCGTTCCGAGGCGATGCGTATAAGGTTCTCTCCGCACTCTCGCGGGACACGGGCTCCCCCCAGCATAACTTCCATCGATTCGTCGATGCCGTGAAAATCGCTGCCGCCGGTCGCGATAAGTTTGTACTTCGAAGCCAGTATAGACATATCGCGCCGCGTCTGGTCGGTGTAATCCTTGTAATGCACTTCCAGTCCGGCCAGCCCTTTACCGGCAAGTCCGGCGACCACCGTCTCAAGATCGTTGATATATGACGGGTGTGCCAGCACCGGCAACCCACCGCTGCGTATGATAAGTTCTACGGCCTGGTCGGGGGTAAGTTTTATGCGGTCGACATAGGCCGGCCCGCCCTGCCCGATATATTTTGTGAAGACTTCCTGAAAGGAGGACACGTAGCCTTTTTCCATCAAAGCCTCGGCTATATGGGGTCTCCCGATACTGCCGTCGC
>CAZMDI010000128.1:0-4676 GCA_964564995.1 uncultured Dehalococcoidales bacterium | reverse complement strand
GCCGTTTTACCCACGCCGGCTTCACCCACGATTATCGGGTTGTTTTTGGTGCGGCGCGAGAGTATCTGCATGACGCGCCTGATTTCCTCGTCGCGTCCGATGACGGGGTCGAGCTTGCCGTTTTTGGCGAGTTCAGTCAGGTCGCGGCTGTATTTTGCCAGCGACCGGTAGCGGCTTTCCGCCCCGGCGTCGGTCACCCTGTGGCTGCCGCGGATCTTCTGGAGGGCGGCGTATATCTTTTCCTGGTCGATCCCGAAGCTCTTGAGTATGCCCGCGCTCTGCCCGTGGGGTTCGGTCGCGATAGCAATGAAAAGGTGTTCGGTTCCCACGAACTCGTCTTTTAGCCGCGAGGCCTCCTGCGCAGCCGCCATCAGCACCTGGTTGATGCGGGGCGTAGCGAAGATCTGCTGCGTCTGGTATCCCAGCTTGGGAGAGCGGTTTAGGGCCGCGTCGGCCTCTGTGCGTATCCCGTCGATGTCGGCCCCGAGTTCCTTCACCAGGTCCCGGACGAGCCCCTTCTCCTGAGTGAGCAGGGCCATCAGCAAGTGCTCGACGTCGAGCTGGCTGTGGTGGTATTGAAGTACCAGCTGCTGGGCTAAACTTAATGCTTCCTGTGCCTGTTCTGTGTATTTTTCCTGTCTCATATCTCTTCCTGCTTGTATTTATTCAGTTCGTTTTGCAGCGCCTCGGCCGCGTTCTGAAGTTCGATTATTTGCTGGCTCATCCTCAATATAACTTCGACTCCGGCCAGATTTACGCCCAGTTCGTACATGAGAGTCATGACCCTCCGGAGCATGGTCAGGTCGGCTTCAGAGTACATACGGAGGTTGCCGTTCGTCCTCGCGGGTTTGATGATGCCTACTCTTTCATAATAGCGCAGTGTGTAAGCCTGGGTGCCCAGCATCTCTGCGGCCACGCTGATAACATACCTGGGCTGGCTGGCATTATCCGATCTGTTTTTCATTGGTTCTACCTCAAAAACGCCTTATGCTTCGCGCAAAGACTTCAGCTTCGTGAAGATCTCTTTCTCTTCGTCGCTAAGTTTGAGCGGGAGGACCACGTTTATTTTTACGAGCAAGTCGCCACGGCCTGTCTTCCCGAGATGCGGCATGCCCTGGCCGGACAGTCTGAAGATACGGCCGTTCTGGGTTTCGGAGGGGATCTTCAGTTCCAGTTTCCCCTTGAGGGTGGGTACCTCGACATTTCCCCCCAGCATGGCGGTTGTCAGTTGAACGGGGACGGAGGCGCTCAGGTCGTCGCCGCTGCGCTCCATAATGGCGTGCGGCGCGACCGTGACGACCAGGAAAAGGTCCCCGGCGGGACCTCCCTTCCCCGGCCCTCCCTGCCCGGCCACGCGCACTCGCGAGCCGGTTTTTACTCCGGCCGGGATTTTAACCTCGAGCTGGCGCACCCGGGACACTGCCCCGGTTCCGCCGCATGTGGCGCAGACGGATTTGGAGATCCTTCCCGTCCCACCGCATGTCGGGCACGTGTCTTCTGACTGCAGGTTCAACAGGCGGGAAGTGCCGGAATATGCTTCTTCAAGCGAGATTTCGAGCGCATGTTCGATGTCCTGGCCGCGCCTCGGCTGTACCCGCCTGCCGCGCGTGCCGGTAAACATCTGTTCGAATATGCTGTCCATGCCCTCGGCCCCTCCGAAGGTCGCGCCCCCGCCCTGGCCGCCGAAATTGAAACTGCCGAAATCGGAAGTATTGCCATAGTTCTGGCGGCCCGGCTGGCCGGACTGCGTGAACTGTCCGGCGTGTTCCCAGCCCTCTCCATACTGGTCGTACTTCTTGCGTTTTTCAACGTCCGAGATGACCTCGTAGGCCTGGTTTATCTCTTTAAATTTTTCTTCGGCAGCCTTGTTCCCCGGGTTGACGTCGGGGTGGTATTTGCGTGCGAGTTTGCGGTAAGCCACCTTGATGTCTTTATCGGTGGCGTCGCGGCTGATTCCGAGGACAGAGTAATAGTCTTTAGCAGCCATTGATCAATCCTGTCAATCGTGGGGGTTTTATGAAGACTGCGATCATTATAATGGATTATGATGACTATTGTCAAGCAATGCTTAACAACATTAATAATCCACTGTCAAGTAGACAACAGCACGTTCTTTAATATTACCTTACAGGCTATTGACAAAGCGCGAATCACATGCCTATAATGATAGAGAAACAAGAACCTCTCCGCTTCCGAAACTTGACTTTCCCTGCTTTTTAAACAATATTCCCGGATATAACCAAGAGGTTTCCTTATGTTATCAGAACGATTTTGCTTATGACGAAGTACATCTTTGTAACCGGCGGCGTAGTCAGTTCAGTCGGTAAAGGCATCACGGTTGCCTCGGTCGGGACCCTTCTCAAAAGCCGCGGTTTGACCGTCTCGGTCATGAAACTGGATCCCTACCTCAATGTCGACCCCGGCACAATGTCCCCCTATCAGCACGGCGAGGTGTTTGTCACGAAAGACGGGGCTGAGACCGACCTTGACCTCGGGAACTATGAGCGTTTCATAGACACCGAGCTTACCGCTGATTCCAACATCACTTCGGGGCAGATATACAGCGCCGTCATAGCCAAAGAACGCCGCGGGGATTTTCTCGGCGGAACCATCCAGGTTATCCCCCACCTTACTACCGAGATAAAAGACCGCTTCAAGAAACTCGCGGCGAACTCAGCCGCGGATGTAATATTGGTTGAAGTTGGCGGCACCGTAGGCGACATCGAAGGCCAGCCCTTTCTGGAAGCTATACGCCAGATGCGCAATGATGTCGGGCGTGACAACGTATTATATATACACGTGACGCTCTTGCCTTATATCGGTTCTACAAAAGAACTGAAAACCAAGCCCACCCAGCACAGCGTCAACGAACTCCGGCGCATGGGTATTCAGCCGGACGTCATCGTCTGCCGTGCCGACTACCCCATCTCCGAGGGCATCCGAGACAAGATTTCGCTTTTTTGCGACGTCGAGCGCAAGGCTGTCATCCCTCTTCCTACTGTATCGAGCATCTACGAGGTCCCGCTGGTGCTGGAAGCCGAAGGCATCGGCAACCTGCTGGTGGACCGTCTCGGCTTGAAGGCCGCGGTTCCTGATCTTGTTGCCTGGCAGCACATGGTCAGCTGTCACAGCGAGTCGTGCGAACAGGTCAATATCGCCGTGGTCGGAAAATACATCGAACTGGAAGATGCTTATTATTCGGTGCGTGAATCGCTCAGGCACGCCGGCCTGTATCACAACCGGCGTATTAACCTCACCTGGGTCCACTCCGAGGAGCTCGAAAAGAACAACGACGTTGCGGCACAGCTTCGCAACGTGCAGGGTGTCGTGGTTCCCGGTGGATTCGGCATCCGCGGCATTGAGGGCATGATTAAAACCGCCCGTTACACACGAGAAAACAAGATACCCTATCTCGGCCTGTGTCTGGGTATGCAGATCATGGTTATCGAATTCGCGCGGCTGGTGCTTAAATCGAACAAGCCTAATTCCACCGAATTCGACCTTGAAACGCCTTACCCGGTGATAGACCTCCTGCCCGAACAGCGCACTGTGGCCGGCAAGGGAGGGACTATGCGGCTCGGCAATTATACGTGCCATATGCAGCCCGGGACCCAGGCCGCCGAAGCGTATGGTGCGAATGCCTGCGTCGTCCTCGAACGTCACCGCCACCGCTTTGAATTCAACAACGATTACCGCAAACAGCTCGGGGAAGCCGGGTTGATTTACAGCGGGCTTTCGCCTGACGGCAGGCTGGTAGAGATATGCGAACTTCGCGACCACCCGTGGATGCTGGGTTGCCAGTTCCACCCCGAATTCGGGTCGCGTCCCAACCGCCCTCATCCCCTTTTCAGAGGCTTCATCGGGGCCGCTGCCAGGGTCCTGCGCGAGGGTTCTCAGCCGGTCTTGCCGATATTCAGCGATCAGCCGTCAGGGCTCGACGGTCAGCATGGCTGATTCACATGTTTTACTGTCATTGCGAAGGCACGTAAGTGCCTGCGGTAATCTCGTACCCCAGTCCTTCAGGGTTTGTCATTGCGAGGAGCGGAGCGACGTGGCAATCTCGAGCGTTGCATTATCAGGTCCGTGAAATTAAACAGATGTTAACTTCGTTAATTCAAAAAGTAAAAATCAGCTCGGATTCGGGGTTTTTAGCCCGTCCAAATCTCGTAGCTGAAAGCTGACAGCTGAACGCTGATAGCTATTTATAAAGGAGTCTCCCATGCGTATATTCCTCGATACCGCCAATATTGCCCAGATCCGCCAGGGCCTTAAATGGGGCGTGGTGGCGGGCGTCACCACCAACCCTACGCTGGTGGCAGCCGAAGGGCTCAAAGATTATAAATCGGTAGTCCAGGAGATCTGCGCTATCGTGGACGGGCCTGTGTCGGCCGAGGTGACTGTCGAGGGCGTGGATGCCATGCTCACTCAGGGCCGCGACATCGCCAAATGGCACGAAAATGTGGTTGTCAAGATTCCGGCCACTGTTGATGGTCTTGAAGTGACGGCCAAACTCGCCGCTGAAGGCATCAAGGTGAACGTGACCCTCTGTTTTTCGGCCAACCAGGCTCTCCTTGCGGCACTGGCAGGGGCGGCTTTCGTCAGTCCCTTCGTCGGCCGTCTCGACGATAAGATCGGAAGAGCACACGTCTGAACTCCAGTCACATTCAGAAATCTCG
>CAZMDI010000127.1:0-4679 GCA_964564995.1 uncultured Dehalococcoidales bacterium | reverse complement strand
ATATAGCCGACATGGCAGGCGCCCACCGGGCCATCGAAAGGTACCGATGACATGCCCAGAGCGCAGGAACCGCCGAGAATTGCGAGAGTATCGGGATCATTCTCGTGGTCGGCTGAAAGCACCGTGATGATCACTTGTATTTCTCGTCGCCATGATTTGGGCAATAGCGGGCGGAGAGGCCGGTCGGTCAGGCGTGAGGTAAGGGTAGCATCCTCACTGGGTCGTCCCTCGCGGCGTATGAACCCACCGGGGATTTTGCCCACCGCGTAGAGCCGTTCTTCAAAGTCTACTGTCAGCGGTAAAAAATCAACCCCCTCACGTGGTTGGGGGTTGATGCATGCGGTTACCAGTACTACCGTGTCACCATAGCGTAAACTAACGGCGGCATCAGCTTGCCCGGCTAGTTTGCCGGTTTCGATGCTGAGCTTACGCCCGCCGATAGTGGTCTCAACTGTAAAAGGTTGTGCCACTTGCGTTCTCCTTGTCGGAAATTTTATCTAAATTATTTGCGCAGACCGAGAGCCTTGATTAGGTTCTTGTAGCGGTTGATGTCTTCCTTGATCAGGTAAGCGAGCAACCGTCTGCGTTGGCCGACAAGTCGAAGCAAACTGCGCTTGGAATGGAAATCATGGCCGTTAGCGGTCATGTGGCGGGTCAACTCGGTGATGCGCTCGGTGAGCAAAGCCACCTGCACTTCGGTCGAACCGGAGTCACCTTCGTGGCGGCCGTGCGCCTTGATGATTTCCGTTTTCTTCTGTAGGTCTATCAAGTTATTTCCCCCATTATCATCTTTTTTATTCGTCAAATTATAACATAACCACTTGTTGTGTGTAAATTGTGAGCGGGATGCCAGTTTTATGGCTGTTAATTTGTTAGCCTTTTACCCGACACTTCGTTCACCCTGATTTCGTTATCTTTTTCACCAGGTCATATGGGATTGGTTTAAAGAGGGGGAACCTGACAGCCCCCTTTGATGTTTCATAAACCGCCAGCTCTTTTTCAAAAGCCGAAATACCCGATGGCGTCGGATAAAATCCGATGTGATTTGAGAAACCTGCAAAATGCACAAGGTTGCCATTCAGTCGGAACGTCGGCATCCTGTAGGAGATTGTTTCCGTAGCGTCCGGCGCCGTTTCTATGATGGCTCGTCTCATTTTCATCAAAATAGCCCGGACGTTTTGCGGAAAACCCTCTATATACTCGTCTATTGTTTTGTATTCAGCGGCGTTCATTTTGATTTTCTCTCCCATAACCCCTGACGATGATGATTTCGTTGAACTTCTTCGTATTATATCGTTCAGTGGGGTCCTTTCATGAAAATCTGTATGAAACAAAAGGATATCATCAAATGACGGGTGATCCAATTGTGATTGTGTGGTGGCCGTGTCGGAGGCTCCCCGTGAATTAAAACCGGATTAAAGACCTAATATTAAATAGAGCCATGAACGAAGTCATGGCTCTATTTTTTAAGAAGAACACGGGTTCTAGGTGAAATCAGTTGAGTTCTCTTTTCTGTGAAGGAAGGACTATGTATTGCGTTGAAAATGATCCGGGTTTAGGGTTCCCTAACAAGCCCAATTTGATATTAACGGGATCTCCTGCTGGCGCAGAAACGATCGCGATAAAGCTGGCGGTTATATTTTTATTCGAATTCATCGTCACATCTACGGTGGCAAGGGTAAGAGTGCCGGTCACATCCCCGCTCCAGTGGTCAAACCTGAACCCGGTAGCGGGGGTCGCTGTGAACGTGACGACTGTTCCATCGTCAAATGTGCCACTGGCGGGAGAAATTGAACCGGCTGACACAGGAACAACCGACGTGGTGAGTGTCCAAATCTTGACGAAGGTGGCCGTTACACTCCTGTTTGCAGACATTGTGATATCGATATTTGGCTGTGTCCCAGAGGCATCTCCGCTCCAGTGATCGAAGCGGTATCCAGCAGACGCGGTGGCGGTTAGCGTGACAATCGCTCCGGAATCATAGGTAGCTCCGGTGGGAGCAATCGTACCACCCGCGGTGGGGTTGGCGACCGCAGTAAGGGTATAGATCTTGGTGAATGCGGCGGTGACGCTCTTGTTTCCGGTCATGGTAACGCTTACCGTCGCGGTCGTACCAGAGGCATCTCCGCTCCAATGGTCGAACCGGTAGCCGGTGGCGGGTACTGCCTTAAGGGAAACGACAGCTCCGTCATCGAAAGTTCCCGGTGCGGGAGTAATGGTCCCGCCGGCCGCTGGGTCAACTGCGGTAGCAATCGTCCAAATTTTCACGAAGGTTGCCGTGATGCTCTTTGCAGTGCCTATTGTCACGCTCGTAGTAGCTGCGGTGCCAGTGGCGTCTCCACTCCAGTGGTCGAAACGGTATCCTGAAGCAGGTGTAGCAGTGAGTGAAACGACCGTTCCATCGTCATAGGGGCCGCCTGCGGGAGAAATCGTGCCCCCTGTGGTCGGAATAACCGAGGTTGCAAGGGTCCAAATCTTTGCGAAATTGGCGGAAATAATTTTCAATGAATTCATCGTAACGTTGATCGTCGGGAGGTTACCAGTTGCGTCGCCGCTCCAGTGGTCGAAACGGTAACCAGCCGCCGGGGCGGCAGTAAGAGTTACAATGTTCCCGTCGTCATAGATTCCATTTGACGGCGAAATCATGCCGCCCGTCAACGGGCTTATCGATGTCGAGAGCGTCCAAATCTTGATTAAGATAGCGGTTACGCTCTTGTTTCCGTTCATTGCAACTGTAACAGACGTAAGAATACCGGAAGCATCTCCGCTCCAGTGGTCGAAACGGTACCCGGAAGCCGGAATTGCCGTGATGGTTATGACGGTATCTTTTGTAAACAGATGGTCTGTTCCCGGAGCAGGAGCTATGGAGACGGAACCTCCAGTGACGTTCAAGCTCGTTGAGGTTGCTGTCTGGCTGTTGACGCTAAGCGAATAACGCGGGTTAAAGGTCACGGAGATGTGTTTATCGCTGACGATAATAACTTTGGTCGGATTAGCATTGTCATTGGCAGTCCCGGACCAATTTTTCCAATCGTATCCCGCGTTCGGAAGGGCGGTCAGGGTGACGACGGTTCCGCTGGAATATTTGCTGTCCCCTTCCGGAGCAGGGTCTATCAAAATCGAGCCAGTATCGAGGGTGACGCTCGTGCCGATGACCAGTTGGTTGCCGACGGTCAGTGAAAAGCGCTGCATGAAATTCACGGTCAGCGTTTTGTCATTATTAATAGTTACGGTCGTGGGGTTAGAAGTCTCATCATCGGTGCCGATCCAGCTTTTCCAATCGTATCCTGAGCTTTGAGCTGCCTTCAGAGTGACAACTGTGCCGCTCGTATATTTGCCGTCGCCTTCAGGCGAGGGGTTAACCAGCACCGAACCTTCATTGAAACTTACAAGCGAACCTATAACCTGTTGGTTGTTGATGATCAACGAGTAGCGATGTTCAAAAACGGTTGTGACGTGTTTGTCTTTGTTCATAGTTACTGTAGTCGGGTTGGCTGTATTATCGTCGGTGCCGGTCCATCCCTTCCAGTCATAGCCTTCTGCAGGGCTGGCAGTAAGCGTGATTACCGTGTTTTTGGAATATTCCCCGTTTGATTGGGGGGATGGGCTCACTAGAACTGAACCGGATGTGAGCGTGACACTGTTGGCTCTCACCTCTTGCCCATTGATAGAGAGTGTTATCGTCGGCGCTCTCAGCAAGAAGAAAGCTAGGTAACCGAGGGCCAAGCCTACCAACACAAGGCCAATCCACCATTTCCGATGCGTGAAATAAAGCTGTATGGTCGCATAAACGGCGCTAAGAACAACCAGGGTCACGACACCGAGCAGAATGTCGTGCAACTGGAAAAACATATATGACACGAGGGCGATGATCAGAGGTATACCGAAATAAGTGAATATCTCTTTGATGTATTTCTTCATAATGTCTTCAACAGCATAGCCTTAAAATCCCGAAATGATGTAATTTCGTATTATAATACTTTATTCAGAATTCGTCAGTTAATGAACAAGATGGGATCAGATCCAAAGTTTGCCCGGTATTGAAGATCATGCCGAAAGAACGTATTATATTTTTTGACGTCTGATTCAGGGTGGGCGGATGTATGACACTTGAAACTGAGCTTATAGCTCCCTGCGGGATGAATTGTGGGGTTTGTCTCCGTTACCTCAGGCTAAAAGGGGGATGCCAGGGGTGCAGGAGCGAAGATGTTAGTAAAACAACTTCATGCATGCACTGCGTCATCAAGAATTGCAAAAACCTTGCTACCACTAAATCTGGATTCTGTTACGAGTGTGCCGAATATCCATGCCGCCGGTTGAGAGCGCTGGATAAGCGTTACCGGACAAAATATGGTATGAGTATGATGGAAAACCTGCAAAGTATCAAAACCATAGGACTGAAGGAATTTGCGGCAAACGAGAAAGTACGTTGGCGCTGTGAGTCTTGTGGCGGGTCCATTTGCGTTCACAGGGGGTATTGCCTTACGTGCGGGCGTGTTTCCGCCCAGGTTCTAAGCAATCACCAAATCGGGCGGGAGCAGGGGAAAAAAAACTGCATCTCTGGACCCCCCCCCCATCATTATCCTTTTCCTGAGTATCCCTTCCTGTTTCTCCCCCGTTTTTTTTGCCACCCCCTGGCTCATCAAATTTTTTTGGGCAGCCCCGCCCTCCACCCCGGG
>CAZMDI010000126.1:0-4689 GCA_964564995.1 uncultured Dehalococcoidales bacterium | reverse complement strand
GTCACCTTATCATTCCTGATCGCCTCACCGATGATAAACGAAGTAGCAGCGATCCTTTTACTGGGCTTGTTCGGCGTCAGGATAGCCCTTATTTACGTTTTTACCGGGCTCATGATAGCTATAATAGCGGGTTGGATAATCGGCAGACTGAAACTGGAAAGGTACATACAGGACTGGGTGCTCGAACGCAGGCGCACGGGTGCAACTGCAACAAGTGTCGCGATGAGTTTTGAAGAGCGTGTACAATACGGGCTCAATGCTGTCCGCGAGATCGTGGGAAAGGTTTGGCCTTACGTTTTGGGCGGCATCGCGGTTGGAGCCGTTATCCATGGTTATGTCCCTACCGGCACACTCGCTTCTTTTATGGGTAAAGGATCATGGTGGAGCGTTCCGCTTGCCGTAATCATCGGTATACCGATTTATTCCAACGCAGCAGGAGTTATCCCAATCGTGCAGGCCCTGATGGAAAAAGGGGCCGCCCTGGGAACCTCATTGGCCTTTATGATGGCGGTGGTGGGATTATCGCTACCTGAAACCATTATCCTGCACCGTGTTTTAAAGTGGCAACTGCTGGCGGTGTTCATCGGGGTGGTCGGTGTCGGCATCATCATCGTTGGATATCTTTTTAATGTGATTTTATAGTTAACATTCTGAATTTTCATTCCCCAAACCCCGTATCAAAATAATGAAGGCAGGAGAATAAAATGGAAATAAAAGTGCTCGGACCGGGTTGTAATAAATGTCATACCCTCGATAAACTTGTTCGGGAAGCAGTTCAGGAAATGCACGTAGATGCCAACATAGAATACGTACAGGACATGATTAAAATTATAGATTATAACATTATGTCCACGCCCGCCCTCATGATAAACGACGTGGTTAAATGCTCAGGCCGGGTCCCAGATAAAAACGAGGTAAAAGCCATGATCAGCGCGGCCCTCGCCAAAGCGTAATATCAAAAGTCACCCGGCAACCGGCTCAGCGGGGATGGGGGCTATTGAGTTTACCCTCAAAGACAATCTCCGGCACCCGATTTAATCTAAACACACCGGCCCACAAAGACCGGGACACACCGTAAAAGGTGTATGATTACCCCAACGATCTGTAAAGGAGAGGATATATGAAAACCAGGAACGTGATTCTGGGTGTAACTTTCATCGTGCTCGCCATCGCCATCGGTGTTATTCCCCACTTCACCGACTGCCAGTCACAGGGATTGTTCAGCACACTGGCTAACGGCAACAAGGTACCGATGAAGTGTCATTGGACCGGAGTGGCAGAGATAGGGTCCGCTATTCCCCTGGCCGGTGTTGGCATGATGATGATTTTCAGCCGCCGGAAGCAGGCGACAGGGTTCCTTAGCCTGACCGCTTTCATACTTTTCGGAGTAACCCTGGCTTTCCCGCACGCCCTGATCGGAACCTGCCCAACCCTGACACATACCTGCAACACCATCATGAAACCTTCCATCGACATATTCGGTTCGTTGGGACTTATAGCGGCAGCCATCGGGCTGGTCATTTCGTTTAAGACCAAAGAGGCAATATAAGTATTTCGGAGGATATAACTCAAGAGAGTCGCCAAATAATTCAACCCGGGTTAGCTGGAGCTACCATCTGTAAAAGCAGCAATCCCGGATGACCTATAGTTCGAGGATACGTCTCATTGTTCGACGTCAACTACGCCACCGTTATAGACCCGATATTACGGAATGCACGAAAGCGCCTGCCAGAGTTCGGAGGGATGCGCCCCGGGAACCGCGTGCTGGATGTGTGCTGCGGCAGCGGCGCGCAGGTGTATGAATACACCCGCAAAGGCATTATCGCCCTGGGAGTGGACATCGACCCGCATATGCTCGCCTTAGCCGGGAGATATTATGCAAATTCCGATGTGACTCCGGAAACCTTCATATTGGCGGATGCCTCCCATATGCCTTTTGATGACTCCAGCTTCGAATTCACCTCCGTCTCCCTGGCCCTGCATGACAAGGACTTGACGTTGGTGGATGCGATTGTAGGCGAGATGAAACGCGTGACGCGCCCCGGTGGATTCCTGGTCTTCCTGGATTACAGCAGGCCCTTACCTCGAAGCTTGCAGGGCTTCCTGATACGTATCATCGAGCGGATGGCCGGAGTCGTCCACTTTCGAAATTTCAGAGATTTTTTAAACAACGGCGGTTTAACGCGAGTGTTGGAGAAAAACGAGCTGATTATGTTGAAATCCGCACGAGTGTTAAGCGGGACTATCACAATGGTGCTGGCCCGGAGCCAGTTCGGTCTCACACCCTCAGTTTCATCCACACAGGCTGGCCCGGCATAAAATCCAGGGGAAATATTGCCCAGATATACCGGCGTCAAAATCAGACATCACAGCTCCTCATCCGAGACCTCTGTGGCACCGGTTGAGAGGATTTTACGTTAAGTCGCAGTTTGAGAGCCATCGTACCGATTGAACAAGCCAGAAAAGGCGGCGTAGCGGCGCTTGCTGGTGCAGGGAGAGATTCCGAGGTCTGAATAACCACTCCGGGTGAGAAATCCCGCAGAATTAAAATTCATTTTGTAATTTAAGGCCCCTTTAACGTGGTAAATTTTGGTCAAGGGCTTGATTGAGTATTTGAAAAGAGAATACAATTATCTAGACACTCATGAATTTCAGGATTACGATCTGCTGATGACTAAAATACTCGTGATTTTATCTTCAGCAGAATGAATGCACAACATCTGCTGCGACTAATCGGGATTGAGGCTGGTCTGAGTATTTTAATAATTTCCCGGTGCTACTTTATGGAAAAAGGAGAAAGACAATGAATCTTCAGAGACCGAATTCGAACGATGCGACACAAACAGTGAACCGTTCCAAGAACGTAGTACCCATGAGTGGCCTATGCAGCCGCTGCATGGATGATTGCACTGGTAATTGCGAGATTTTTAAAGCTACTTTCCGTGGCCGGGAGCTCATCTATCCCGGCCCCTTTGGCAGTGTAACCGCCGGAGGCGATAAAGACTACCCGGTGGATTATTCCCATTTCAATATCCAGGGGTATGCTTTCGGAGGACGCGGCTTACCCCAGGGAGTACCGGTCAACTCGGATACCGCTACCTTCCCCGCGGTTGACACCCAGACAGAATATGGCTGGGATATCAAAGTCAAGATGAAAGTACCTGTTTTTACAGGCGCCATGGGTTCGACAGAGATAGCACGCAAGAACTGGGAGCATTTTGCAATTGGGGCCGCCCTCAGCGGTATTACACTGGTCTGCGGGGAAAATGTATGCGGCATCGACCCGAGGTTGGAACTCGACAGTCGCGGCAAAGTTACCAAGTCTCCGGACATGGATTTCCGCATCGAGACGTATAGGCGATACCATAAAGACCTGGGCGAGATCCTTGTTCAAATGAACGTTGAGGATACCCGACTGGGCGTTGCGGAATATGTGCATAGCAAGCATGGTCTGGAGACCATTGAACTGAAGTGGGGGCAGGGGGCCAAGTGTATCGGTGGCGAAATTAAGGTCAATAGTCTCGAACGTGCTCTCGAGCTTCAGAGGCGTGGATATATAGTCACTCCCGACCCATCCAACCCTGCCGCACAGGCAGCCTTTAAGAGTGGCGCATTGAAAGAATTTGAACGCCACAGCCGTCTTGGTTTCATCAGCGAAGAGGGATTCATGACCGAAGTAGAGCGCCTGAGAAAGATCGGATTTAAGCGCATAACACTCAAAACGGGGGCCTATTCTCTCAGAGAACTCGCCATGGCTCTAAAATGGGGTTCCAAAGCCAGGATTGACCTCATTACCATCGACGGGGCTTCAGGTGGCGCAGGCATGAGTCCCTGGCGCATGATGGAAGAATGGGGCATTCCGAGCTTGTATCTTCATGCTGCAGCGTCTGAATTCTCTACACGGTTAGCTGATAAAGGTGAGAGAGTCCCTGACCTGGCCTTTGCGGGTGGTTTCAGCAGCGAGGACGGCATCTTCAAGGCGTTAGCCCTGGGTTCTCCTTATACCAAAGCAGTATGCATGGGCAGGGCCCTGATGATTCCCGGAATGGTCGGAAAGAATATTGCCAGCTGGATTAAGGAAAACAAACTACCGCGAACAGTGGGCCAGTTTGGCTCAACCGTCGAGGAGATATTTGTTCATTATGAGCAAGTGAAGCAGATAGTTGGTCCACGGGAGATCAATGACATTCCCCTGGGAGCGATTGGCATATTCAGCTATGTAGAAAAGCTCAGAGTCGGGTTGCAGCAGCTGATGGCCGGTTCTCGATGCTTTAATGTCGCCGCAATTTCACGCCATGAGCTGATGTCCCTAACTGAAGAGTGTTCCAAGGTATCCGGGATACCATACGTAATGGATGCGTATCGGGAAGAGGCCCTGAAGATACTCGACAGCTAGGTCGGTAGATCCATGCAGCATCCATCGGAGTCTGATGGAGTGTGGCATAGTAGTTCCACCTTTTGAACAGTATGTCGAGACGATACTTTTCGAAAGATAGAACCAGTGCTTTTATATTGAATTGAACTGGTTGATCAGAACAAAGAGTGGCATCGGCAAATTCCAGGTCTTACGATTGTTGTGTCTTTGAAGCGGGGTATCACTTCATGCTTTCGGTTTCCATGCTTACTTCAAGATGGGCCTTCTCCACGCAACCCCTCAGGTCCTTGTCGTTAAACGGCTTGTAGATGTAG
>CAZMDI010000125.1:0-4695 GCA_964564995.1 uncultured Dehalococcoidales bacterium | reverse complement strand
CGGATATGTATTCACCCAGCGCCGTTTCGGGGAACGCTGGTTTGCCTGGGCTTTGCTTGGGGCCGGCTGGACCTTTTTTGCCATAGCTCAAACCATACTGGCAACGGGCCAGTCGCTGACCCTCGCTACCCTTCTTTCCCTTTGCCTTTCTTCGTATGTACTGGTAATATCTGCTATAGTGCTATTGTTCCTGAAGTTGATAAATATCAGAAACACGGCTGACCATTCCATCAAGTCTAACTGAGAATGAATTGAGCGATATTTCCAAAGTCTATCCGAACCAGAACGGGCATTACTCCGCGCCCCTTTATTTGAGGCGCGAAGGTTGTCGTTTACCGGTGATGCCCGACACGGATAGCAGCTATGGTTTTGATGGACACCGGCGCAAATTATTACTCGAACTGGACCAATTGAATCAGTTGCTTGATACGGGTTTAAGTACCAGTGACTTTTTCAACACCATAGTTAAGGTTACCGCGGATAATTCGCATGCAAATTATGTTTCTTTGGCCATCAGAGAAACCAGCTCCATGGACTGGGGAATCAAGGCCAAACTCGGTACACTTGATCCGGATATAGATGCTGTTTGTCATCAGATCCTTGCGACCGACGCCTGTGCCCTTTTCGAGAATTCAAAAGCATATTTGCCTTCGATCGACAGCCTTACGGTCAATGATAGTCAGATAGTGTTGATGTGCGTCCCTTTTTTTGTTGACGGCCAGGTAGTTGGAGGCATGACCGTGGTAAGGGAAGGCCCCGAAGCACGGTTCAGCTGGTCTGACATCAACCTGGCTTCTATCATGGGCCAGTGGTCCAGTTTGAAACTGGCTAATATAGGCTTGTTGAGCACCCTTAAACAGAGCCGGGACCATGAACAACAGCTTCTGACCAGGATCTGTCGTTCCCAGGAAGAAGAACGGCGGAGGGTCTCGGCTGAACTTCACGACGGTGTGGCCCAGTGGATGGTAAGCGCCGCATATGAAGTCAGTATTTGCCAGTCACTCATGGTCAACGGGAGTAATGCGGATACTGCTGAAGCCCTGCAAAGAGTTAAGGAAACGCTGCAGACCTGCTTGAAGGAATTAAGACGTGCCATCGCCAATTTGAGACCGTTACCCATCGCTGAACTCGGACTGGTTGGGGCGCTGAATCAGATAACCCGGCAGTTGACTAAAGATGGCTTGGAATGTAGTGTGCATGTGGATGAGAAGCTACCTGCGATGTCAGTAGCAGAAGAGAGCACCGTTTTTTGGATCATCCAGGAAGCTCTCAACAATATTCACAAACATGCGCGTGCCACCAGCGCCAATATTGAAATAGAACCCCACGATGCACAGTTGACCGTACGCATCACCGACGATGGCATCGGGTTCGATGCCGGGCAATTAGAAACTGACGCGGTCCCCCTGCAGCGTCTGGGGCTCATCGGGATGAAGGAAAGAGCCGAACTACTCGGGGGTGATTTGAGCCTTAGCAGCAATCCAGGTAAAGGGACCGAGATATCACTGACTTTCAAGGTGATTTCGTCACCGGTTGTCTTTTCCGGAGGCCAACAATGACAGAATTCTCAGGAAGACGGATCAAAGTGCTAATCGTCGATGACCACGACATTGTCAGACAGGGCCTGCGCCGCGTGTTGGAACTGGATAGCAGTATCGAGATCGTCGGAGAAGCCAAAGACGGCGCCGAAGCCATCCGCAAGACGGAGTTGCTGGCTCCGGAGGTGGTCGTCATGGATTTGAAGATGCCGACCATGGACGGCATAACTGCGACCCGGGAAATCAAAATGCGGTTCCCGCAGGTATACGTCATGATTTTGACAATGTTTGCGGATGAGTACATCGAGGAAGCCATCGAAGCCGGTGTTTCCGGGTATTTGCTGAAAGATGGCGACAGCACCAAAATTTCGCAGGCTATCAAGCAGTTGAGAGAAGGAGCAAACCCCATTTCTCCTGCGCTGAACAAGAAATTGATCACTGAATACCTGAAGTTGCGTAAACGGGACCTGTTTTCTTTAACCAGAAGACAACAGCAATTGCTGGAATTAATTTGCGACGGGGTTGATACTGATGGTATCTGCCAGAGGATGCGAATCAGCACATCCACTGAAAAGAGGGAGCTGAGGAACATCTATGATATCCTGGATGTGAACTGCCGGGCCCACGCAGTTTCTGTGGCCATCAAACATGGCCTGATCACACCCAAGAACATGGTTCCCCATCTTGAGAAATTTCCTAAAAACACGGCTTAAATTCTTCTCTGCTGGTATTTTGCCGGAGTTTACGAATACGACCGCAATGATGTGATGAAGCGAAAGAGAATAACACAATCCGCCGCCCTTTCCCTTGTACTGGGGATGCTTGTCGTTTTCATTCTCGTCACTGGTTTCGTGTACTACCGTTATTTCAAAACGGAATATCTAGCGGCCATTCAGTCCAATCTGTCTGCCACATCCCAGATAAAGATCACCCAGATTGTACAGTTCCGTGAAGATCGCATGGCTGAGGCTGAAGTCCTCGCGACCAACGCTGAGGTCGGCATCGCTGTGGGCACTTTGTTAAATAGTCCTCAAGACGGGACTGCGTTGAACCATTTATCGGAATTATTTTACCCCGTGGTATCGACAGGGCATTACAACCTGGTGCGTCTGGTGGATGCAGACGGAAGGCAATATTTCCCCTCCCCCACAGGTGGCCCATTACTTTCCCCGGGCATTGTCGACGACATTTTGACGGCGATAAGCAACGGTAAGATTTCTTTCACCGGATTATATCTTGATCCTGTCACTTCTTTGCCGGAACAAAGCATCATCATCCCGGTGCTTGCCGGGGATAATCTCCACGCGTTCTCTGCCCTGGTTTTACAGATGAATCTTGGCACGGGTTTTTACCCGATGCTTACCGCTGGTTCAAGCTTGTTGAACGATATCTACCTGATAGAGCTTCAGGGCCAGGGCGTCCAGCTTCTGAGCCCTTCGCATGAGCAAGGCATCGCTCTCTTGAATGAATACATCCCACTTACTCAGCGTGCCAACCCGGCCGTAAAGTTAGCGACGGGGAAAGCGGGAAGCAATAACGGTATGATAAACGGGGTTCCTGTTATAGCTTCCGGCTCCCCCGTGGGCGACACAGGGTGGTTGTTGCTCGTAACCGAACCCGAGTCTCGAGTTATGGCGCCAGTGCAGCATATGTTGTGGTTTGTGATTTTGTTTGTTATCGCATTATTATCGGGTGTGGCTGCGGCTGCTTTTGGTTCGGTACTTGATACCAACGAAATCAGGCGCAAAGACATTGAATTACGTGAGAAAAATGTTGAAATGCAGCGGTTTACTTATACGGTTACACATGATCTCAAAAGTCCGGTGGTCACTGTTAAAACCTTTGTTAATTATCTGATGCAGGACATCAAACAAGTCGCGCCTGCCGAGCAGATAGAAAAAGACATTTCCTACATTCGCAATGCCGCAGATCGCATGGGCCGGTTGCTGGACGAATTGTTGAAGATGTCCCGCATAGGCCACCAGGACAATGCACCGGTGAAAACGGATTTCCATTCACTGGCACAGGGTGCGATCAATGCTGTGGCAGGGCAAATAGCCCAGGCGGGCGTGAAGGTCACTATCGGGGATGAGAATGTTGCTCTTATCGGCGATAATTCGGCCCTTCTGCAATTATGGCAGAACCTGGTTGAAAATGCCGTCAAATATATGGGCGATCAGCCCTCTCCGGAAATCGTATTGGGCCTGGAACGCCGAGCGCAGAATGTTACTTTTTTTGTCCGTGACAACGGCATGGGTATCGATATGCTGTTCCATGAGCAAATATTCGGTATCTTTGAAAAACTTGATACGAAGTCAGATGGCACCGGTTTAGGTCTGGCGGTGGTTAAACGTATCGTTGAAATCTATCACGGTTCTGTTTGGGTTGAGTCACCAGGGATTGGCAAAGGCTCAACATTCAAATTTACGATACCAGACGTAATCCGCCTCTGATTTTCAGCGCGCGACTTTTCTTTGCCTGTATTTACTTCAGCGGCACGATTCCAGTCTGCCATTTTGCCCTTTGTTCACGGTTGAGGTATGAACCTTTTTAATTTGACACATTGGCCCTTTTTGTACTATCGTGGAACTGATAGGATTCAAAAATGTGGACGGGTAGTGTCGGTCGTACTCTCAGCTTTGGGCAACTCTGGAAAGAGAAGGCTTATCTTGAGTCTGGCGTTAAGTTGTCCCAGTGGTACTGGCTGGGCGCGATGTGCCTACTGCAATTGACAGACGCATTGGCCACCCAGGCTCTCGTCAGTCGGTCCATGGTGCACGAAGCCAATTCACTCATGGCTTCCCTTCTCAGTAGTGGGGATTTCCTTCTTTTTAAAGTTTCGGGCGTTGGTATTTGTGCTTTGTTGCTTTGGGGTTTTTACCGGGTGTTGCCCAAGATGGCTAAAACTTTGAATGTCTTTATAGTTATCTTTTATACCGCAATCCTGCTTTGGAATTTGAAAGTTTCTTTCTAGGTCATTTCTTCCCTCCGGCACTTGCCTTGGTCCTCATATCTGACTTGCCCCGTTTATTTCAATCTCATAATTCTGTCGCCTAATTTTTCCGGTTGAAAAATATAACCGCTGCGTTGCTGGCATGTTGCGCCTCTGCCCCCGGTCAAGGGCCACAATTATCGCGCAAACGCAGGATTGTATAAT
>CAZMDI010000124.1:0-4721 GCA_964564995.1 uncultured Dehalococcoidales bacterium | reverse complement strand
AAATAATCAAAGTCGCTTGTGCCGTGCTCGCCATGCTTCTCTCAACAGGTTGTTCCGGGAATCTTAATCAAACCGGTCAGAAAACAGTTTCCCCCTTGGGAAAACCTCAAATTTCATCCTTTTCTCGAACTGTTACCGACGCCCCCGGCGCAATATCAGGTGGGACAACTGAATCAAATGATACGGCACAGGTGGCACCCTGGGATACACCAACCGTGCCTATTTTGGCAAATTTTACCACGGCAAAACTTTGGTCGGACTATCATGCTGCCCCTGTTTTGGCAGATGCAAAATATTACGGCGAGACGTTTATCTGGAAAAGCGTTGTCATAGAAGACATGGCTACCCTGTTTAAACCGTGTGATGCGGTAGCCTACGTCCTAAACGGCCTGGTATATTTCAGGACAGATAACAAAACTGACTTACAGGACCTTAAAGTGGGATACGTGGTCGATATTCAGGGTACGGTGATGGGGCAGTTGCAGAATTATGTGCTCGTGGAGCATTGTAAATTTAATATTGTCGATACTGCTAACGGTATCACCCGTCCGGATTGGATAACCATTTTCGGATAAGCGTACACGCAAACTTTTAGGTTTGGAATGATTTAGTATCTGGGTTATGCCCTTTTTGTTTTATCGTGGCTCTGAAGGAGATGTCAAACCTCAAGAATTTGAGGAAGAATAAAGCCAGATGGGGTATAATTCAGTCTATCCATGAATCATTATGAAACACTCATCCAGAAATGTCTGGAACGCGAAAACGAAGAGACGAAAAAGAACTCCGAGATTGGAACCGTCATACTGTCAAGGTTGGAAAAACGCCTGGAGCGCCAATTTTTCCCCAAGTTTCAAGAGTTGAGCTTTAGATTTGCTGTCAAATTGAAAACGATCAAATCACGCGAAGAGTTTGACCTTTTTCACCGCTCTTACATTCAATCGTTCCGCCAAGAGATCAAAACCCGTGGGGGTACCATCGTCAGTTACGGAGACGCTCAAAAGCCCGTTAACATCTTTCTTAAGGAATTCGTTGAGAAAAGCAGCGTTCTGGACTCGTCGCAGGCTAAGATAATAAGTCCACTTCTGCATGTTACCCTGGACGGGATTACAATCATGTATATGCAATCTTTTTTTCGCGAGGATTTCAATACTTTCATTGCGCCTGCGAATAAGATTTGCGGATTGATCGAGACTTACGATATTTCCCAATACAGGGCTAAAGATATAAGCGAGAGTCTTCAGAATCAACTCATGTTCATAAATCATGGGGTATACGCGGCATGGCAAGAATGGTTCCGAACCATTTCGCCGGATCGTCCAGTCCTGCTGGATACAGTTTGGTCTATCGCTCGAAAAACACTTTTTTAAAGCATTTCAACTAACGGTTATTGACGCCTGAACCAGATTCACGTAATCCTCAGCGCATATCAATGCAAGAAGAACGATATCAGCACATGATAAATACCACCACGGACTGTGCCAGTCAAAGAACAGCGGCGCCACTGAATGTGTTATCACCGTACCTTGAAACCTCTATGGTCAACCTGCGTAAAAAGTTTATTTTGAGGCGAGTTAGCGCCTGAACAGAAAGATACTGGCAGGATGTCTGATTTGATAAAAAAGTTTCATGTTTGGATTGCCTTTGCTGAATATTGCAAATGAGAAAACGAGTCCGAAGTGTTAACCTCGGACTCGTACTTTTGTGTGGTGGAGACGGGGGAGAGTCGAACTCCCCGTCCAATAGAAGAGACCCAGAATTTACTACAGGATTATTCAGCTCTTTAATCTCGCTCGAAAATCCTCTGCTGAACGAGTCTTTTCGAGCCAGCCGATTAGTCTTTCGTCGCCCTTATCGGCATGTGGGCGACGGCACCCCGACTTTGCATCACCCAGATCCTGACCCGCCGGGGTGGGGTCAGGCTGGATGGGCTAGCTTATTTAGCCAGCCAGAACCAATTCAGGTTCGGCAGTTGTTTTTTGCCACCGGTTTTATGAGGGTGATGGCACCTCAGCCTGCAATTCTGTAGCACACTTCCACTGTCGAGACCACGCGTCCCCGTGTTTGTGTGAGCCCTTTGGCTCAGTGCGTTTTTAATGTACGCTCGATTTCACGTGCATCCTCGCGACGCTTGATCGTTTCACGCTTGTCATAGAGCTTTTTGCCTCGTCCGAGGCCAATTTCCAGTTTCGCCGTGCGCTCCTTGATGTACATCCTTAAAGGGATAAGCGTCAAGCCTTTTTCCTTGAGTTTTCCTTCCAGGATGCGTATCTCTTTACGGTGCATGAGCAGCTTGCGCGTACGTGTTGGTTCATGCCCCATGTAACTGGCGGCTTCGTAACGAGCGATGTGGGCACCAATGAACCACAGTTCCCCGTGTTCTGCCCTGACATAGGCCTCGCCCAAACTCACCCGGTTTTCGCGCACCGATTTTATTTCAGACCCCAACAAAGCTATTCCAGACTCGAAAGTCTCGATGATGGTGTAGTCATGATAAGCCTTGCGGTTAGTGGCGACAACCTTTATAATCACGTCTAATTATACCATAAGTGAAACTACAGTCAGGAAGTCTTATTTTGGATCAAGTGATCGAAACCTCAAAATCAGTATTATCTTGGGAATACAGTTTTCTCGTTTTCGTGGCGGTGTTGGGGGTTATCCAGGTTGCCGCGGCTAACTCCGGTTTGAAAGGCCTTCTTTTTGCGCCTGGCGCGGTTCGGATCAGGTTCTGGCCCTCACGGAGGCGCTGGAACCTTACGAGTATCCACTTCAGCTATCTTTTTGCGGCCATCACCGTTTTGCCCGCTTTGGGATTCTTTTTTGTATGGAACTCCCATAACGCAACCGGAATAATACAGGGATCTGAGCAGGCAGGGCTTTTCGTTTTAAACACCGCCGCCGGCGGCATTTTCAGTCTTCTCGCATCTTCATTCATCAACCAGTGGCGGCTGCAAAGCCATCAGACACAGGCGGAGGGTCTCGAAGCCCTAAAAACGGTCACATGGTATCAGGCGGTGTGGCGGCGCTGGGTGAGGGGCCTCAAATGAGTTTTGATCTAAGGCTTTTTAATTGGATAAACGGGCTCGGAGGACATGTTCCCGCCTTAGATAGATTGGTCAGCGGTATGGCTGACGATTACTTCATGATTATTGCGATGTGTCTCGTGCTGGTGGGCCTGTGGTTCGGAACTCGAGAGGCCACCGAGAGAGACCGTAGTCAAACAGCGGTGTTAAAGGCAATGGCCAGTCTTGGGCTCGCCAGCGGATTCGTCGCTTGGGGGAACGCGATATTCGTTGTCGATAATAAATTCCCCGGCACCTTCATCCACGAAATATTCAACCGTGCCAGACCTTTCGTGCAACTTGGCCCGTCCGTTATCCATGGGTTTTACCAGCCAACTGACCCATCTTTTCCGTCGAACTTGGCGGCCGTGGTTTTCGGTTTGGCGCTTGCGATATGGCTGATGAACAAAAGATGGGGCACATTGTTGCTGGGCATGGCATTTGTCGCATGCTTTGCCCGCGTCTATGTGGGTATCCATTATCCTTCGGACATTCTTGGAGGCTTCGCCTTTGGCGTGGCGGGTGTAGTGGTGGCTTATTTCCTTTTCTGGGCCTTGTCTCCGGTCGTGAAGCTGATCAAGGGGATACTTAAAGTCTTGTATTTAGCCGGTTGAATCCCATTTGGCCGGGTAAAGGCTGTCTTTGTGGCACACCTTAAACAATCAACTTCATCAAACCTCTTCTGAAGAAATTGATTTCATGTATTCTGCAAATGCGGATCTGGCATGCGCCGTCCCGCAGTAATCTCCAGTTTCAGTGGCTGTTATTCCCCAAACGCGCAAAAGCCCCTGCGAGCACTCCTTTCGTGATAGCGAGGGGGACCAATCCCGGCATGCCTTGGGTTTGGCTACGTGGATCGAACAAAGAGCTTCTTTGCCCCGTTGAATCAGAAAAATACAACCGCCATTGTCACGGTGTTTCAGCAGGAATTTTCCCGGCACTGGCCAACGCGGGTCAGTGTATTCAGTCTTTAATTTATCAACACCGATACCCAGAAAGCCGGCTATCCGCTGCATTTCGGAAGGCTCCAGAAGGACCTGATACCTGGTACAGCATTCACCGCACCGGAAGCAAGCCGATGGATGTTCAGGTTTGGAGATGGAAGGGTCCGTCATTGGCTGATTGTAGCACTTTCGTGCAGCAGGCTGTAAAATGAGGGCATGAAAGTATTCCGGTTAATTGCCAAACGGGTTTTCATTCTTCTGATCCCTGTCTTGCTTCTATCCGGCACAATCGCCTGGGCTTTTAACAGTTTGTGGATATATGATGCTGGGTTTGCGAAATATGAGGTCAGCCGGGACCTCGGGGTACCCCTCGCTCAACTGGATAAATCCACCGCCGAACTTATCGCCTATTTCAATAATCCAGGCGAGCAGTATCTCGATATCAACGTCATCTACAACAACGGTGACAACGCCCCCCTTTATGATCAGGCTGATATTCTGCACATGAAGGATGTAAAAAGCGTTTTATGGCTGGACTATTGGTTGTTTGCCGTGTCGGCGCTTTATTCAATCGGGTACTTTGCCTCTCTGTTTATCGGAAAACGGAATCAAGAAAGACAAAACCTGGCGTCCGCACTGCAGCGGGGTGGTATCGCAACGCTTGGGCTGCTTTTTTTTCTTGGCATATTTGCCGTGACCAGTTTCGATTGGTTTTTTT
>CAZMDI010000123.1:1060-4747 GCA_964564995.1 uncultured Dehalococcoidales bacterium | reverse complement strand
TGGTTCCAGTTGGCAACAGGCAGCTAACCAGTTATTCTTCCACACTGGTCAAGCGCGGACTAGATACGCTGACGCGCACTCGGCTGAGGACAGTTTCGTTTCCTTCTAATCGTTCGATTGGCGAATTGTATTTGATAGATTCTTCAAAAGAATGGTGGAAGGTTCTGCAACCCGTTTCAAATGAGTTTGCCAGATATTTCACAAGGGCTCAGGGGTTGATTTCTGTCCCCCAGGACGAATGGTTGGTACTGAATATGCGGCCGTTTCCCGTCAACCTTTCAGCACTCGGAAATCTCAGCCCGAATGATTTGCATGGATTGGTCATCGGGTCCTTGGAAAATCTAGTCGATTTATCCCACCTCGGGTTACTCTCAGGCCTTAAGATACTCGATTTGGGGTATTGCGCTACGAACACAAGCTACGGTTTCCTGAAGAAATTGCGAGGTTTGGAAGCACTCAGGATCAACCTGGAAAAAGATAATATAAGGGGCCAGGACATCGTGACGATTTCCTTGATGCCAAATCTGAAAAAATTAGACATAAATCTCGGGGTTTTCAACCGTTTTAACGTGGGGAAACTGGCGAAAGGGGATTTGTGGAACCTTGATTTGTTGTCTATTTCCGGTGAATTCGATGATGAACAGTTCAGCAACCTCACGACGCTTGCTGGGCTCAAGACGTTATCTTTAAGAAACTCTTTGTTAACGGATTTTGCCTTGCCGGGCTTATCTTGCCTGAAAGCTCTCAGACGGCTCATTTTGGATTCATCACGCATAACGGATATGGGTGTTCAGTATATATCAGAACTAAATACGCTTGAATCGTTGACGTTGTTCAGTCCAGCCATAACAGATAAGGGCCTGAAATATCTTCCCAAACTCGAAGGGATCAAAAGGTTGCGTCTGCGCTGTTCAATTTCGGACGAAGGCTTGGGATATTTAGCAGGTATGACCAAATTGGCCAAACTTGTTCTGAAAAGTAACTTGGTTACCGACAGGGGATTGTTCAAACTCCAGAACAATCCGGGACTGAAGATTGTAGAACTCTCCAACACATCTGTAAGCCCTGATGGTGCCAGGCGTTTCACAGAATTGACGGGGATAAAAGTCATAGCCACCTCGTGAGATTCCACCACTCTGGGTTTTATGGGGTTGCATTCTCATATGCCTTGGCCGGATACAGATTGCTATGAGAATTGCTGGCTATATGTGAATGGGGTCCTGAAGCGATATAATTAGCCCTGTATATTTTTTAGAGGATGATGCTGGTACGGATGGCTCAAAAAATTTATTCCACAGTAAAAAATAGTGCGAAGATAATTTTCAATCCGGTCTCATCTCCCCGTATAATGCTGATTTTCCCCGCCATCGTTTTGATGCTATCATCCATGCTTCTCTCTGGGCTGGCTTTCAGTTACGATAGCGGCAACCTCGGTTTAGCCGGTATGCTGGTTGCGATCGTCTGGCTTGGACTTCTCGTTTTGATTGCGCTGCCTCAGACTGATGGTTTTCTGGCTGGAAAGCAAGGGTGGCTATGGCCTCTCGGCAAAAGCCTTATGGTCGGCCTACTTGTCGCGGGGGTGGTGGAGTTTGGCGCGATCATCGTGATAAGTGCCGGGTCTGCGGAGAATGGTATCCTCGGGGGTGCGACCCCCCATTTTATGAAAACTATTGAGAGTGACATCGCGTACAGCGATTCAGACGCTCTGCTTTATCAAGCTGTTGATAATTTAATGCTCGGCAAGAACCCCTATGCCGAAGCGAATGTTGTTACAGCTATCATCGCATTGGAAAGCCCTCCGGGGAAAATCACACCTTTGCGCGCTGGGCCTTTAGCAAACGTTTTCCCTTATCCCAGTCTGGAACAATACACCCAGATCTGGCAAGCCGCTATTCAGGCTCCAACCCGGTCATCTCCGGCGATCGAGTCGACACTGGGTTACCCTGCCGGCTTTTTTGTGATACCGGCGCTGTTTATGTTTCTGGGGATAGATAATCTCCGGTTGATTATGCTGATACTTACTCTGCCGGCTGTCATTTACGTTGTGGCGGTTTGTCGTCCTGAGCTGCGTTTGTGGCTGGCGGGGGCTTTTTTGGGAAGCCTTGTAATATGGAACAGTATCGCGAGCGGACTGACGGGCGCTTTGTATTTCCCTTTTTTGTTGCTGGCCTGGGTTTTATGGCGGCGTAATTTCTGGCTTTCGGCTGTTTTTATGGGGCTCGCTATTGCGACGAAGGAACTGGCATGGTTTTTCCTGCCGTTCTATCTGATTCTTATCTTGAGGAATTCAGGATGGAAACGCGGGTTTGAAACCGGGGTAGTGGCGGGTGGGATTTTTCTGGCACTTAACCTTCCCTTTATCATAAGCGGCCCTGGGCTGTGGCTTGATTCGGTGTTCTCGCTTCTTAAGGATCCGCTTTTCCCATTTGGGACCGGTGTGGTTACCCTTATCACTTTCGGTTTCGTGAAGTTACATTCCTCTCTCTTGTTCACAGCGATTGAAATTGTTGTCATGCTGGGAGGAATGGCTTGGTACTGGTTTAAAGCAAAGCGTTATCCTGCCATGGGAGTAATTCTTTCTGTCTTTCCTATATTCTTCGCATGGCGCAGTTTATGGCCTTATTTCTTTTACACAGACGTGATCCTGCTGGCCATGATCATGGTCAACGAATATGGCATCAGGAAAGGAAATCTGTATGCACGGTCTTCCTCTCTGTTTGATGAAAGTGCGGAGATGCAGATTTTGGGGAGTAAAACAGAATGATTGAAACCCGTAACTCAACTATTTCCAAACAGACAGGCGTCACCCTGCAGCAGGTCGAGACGGTCCGGGCTTTGCTGGACGGCGGTGCGACTATTCCTTTCATTGCGAGGTACCGTAAAGAGAAGACCGGTTCGCTCGATGAGGTTGTTCTGGCCGAGATTCGGGAAGGTCTAACACGCCTCGAAGCGCTCGACAATCGTAAGGATGCGATACTGGAATCGCTCGAAGAACAGGGTGTGCTTACACCTGGGTTGCGAGCTTCTGTTGAATCGGCTTCCAGCTTAACGGTACTTGAGGATATTTATCTCCCATTCCGTCCCAAACGGCGCACGCGGGCCACCATGGCCAGGGAAAAAGGCCTGGAGCCCCTGGCAGAATTTATTTTGGTCCAAGGACCGGAGGATCCGTTTCAAGAAGCCCTTAAGTTTGTGGACGCTGACAAGGGTGTCACATCGGTTGAAGACGCGCTCGCTGGAGCGCGAGACATTATTGCCGAAAAGGTCAATGAAGACGCCCAATCGCGGCAGATGATAAGAGGGCTTTTTTCCAGGGAAGGCATTTTGGAGTCCAGTGTGGTCAAGAGTAAAGAGTGCGAGGGCAATAAATACAGCAATTATTTTGAATGGCGCGGGCTGATCGCACGCATGCCCGGCCATCGTGTTTTGGCCATTCTGCGTGGTGAAAAAGAGGGTTTCCTGAAACTTAAGATAAGACCGCCTCTTGAAATGGCGATACCACTTCTGCGGCGGCGTTTTGTCAAAGGTAACGGTTGCGCTTCGGCACAGGTTGGCACGGCATTAGAAGACAGCTACTACCGGTTGCTTGCCCCCTCAATAGAGACCGATATTCGCCAACAGGTTAAAGCACGCGCCGATGACGAAGCGCTTAGCGTCTTTGCTCACAACCTGCGGGATACCCTCATG
>CAZMDI010000123.1:0-1050 GCA_964564995.1 uncultured Dehalococcoidales bacterium | reverse complement strand
GGACCTCGCTGTGTTCTGGCTCTGGATCCAGGTTTTAGATCTGGATGCAAAATCGTTTGTCTGGATTCTCAGGGCAAGTTGTTAGCTCATACGGTAATCTTTGTTGGTCAATCGGAAGCCCGCAACCGTGAAGCCACTCAAACGGTTCTGGATTTGCTGCAGAGGTTTGATATTGAAGCCATTGCCATCGGGAACGGTACTGCCGGGCGTGAGACTGAGGAATTCGTTCGCCGGCTTAAATTGCCAGCTTCGATGCCTATTGTCATGGTCAACGAAAGTGGCGCATCTATCTATTCAGCCTCGCCTATTGCTCGCGAAGAGTTTCCCGACCAGGATATCACTGTGCGCGGTGCGATATCCATAGGGAGGAGGTTGCTCGACCCCCTTGCGGAACTGGTAAAGATAGACCCCAAATCGATTGGGGTGGGGCAGTACCAGTATGATGTTGATCAGGACAAGCTCAAGGGTAATCTTGACGAGACCGTCATGAGCTGTGTGAACGAAGTCGGCGTGAAAGTGAATTCCGCCAGCCGACAGCTTCTTAATTATGTTTCAGGTTTGAATCCAGCGCTGGCCAAAAATGTGATTGCTTACAGGAACGAAAATGGCCCCTTTAGAAGCAGGGCCGATCTTAAGAAAGTTCCCAGGTTAGGCCCAAGGGCGTTTGAGTTGTCAGCGGGTTTCTTGCGCATAGATGACGCGGAAGATCCACTTGATGCCAGCGCCGTCCATCCCGAGAGTTATCATATCGTGAACAGGATGGCTCGTGATATTGGTTGCAGTGTCTCGGATCTCGTGCGGCGCGATGAACTACGGCAAAAAATTGATCTCGAGTCTTACGTGGGGCCGGACTGTGGACTGCCGACTCTTCGGGATATTATGGCTGAGCTGGCCAAGCCGGGACGCGATCCGCGTCAACAGTTTGAAACCGTTTCTTTCGCCCCGGATGTTCGGTCAATTGATAGCCTGACCCCTGGAATGAAGCTGGCTGGGATAGTAACCAATGTGACTAATTTTGGGGCTTTCGTCGACATCGGAGTGCACCATGAC
>CAZMDI010000122.1:0-4761 GCA_964564995.1 uncultured Dehalococcoidales bacterium | reverse complement strand
CAACGCACGGAAGTCGGCGACATCGTAACCGCGTTTCATACGCGCCAGTATGGTATCGTCTCCTGCCTGTATCGGTAGGTTTATCTGGCGGCAGACCTTTTTAAGCCGGGTCATCGCCTCGATCAGTCGATGGCTCATATCTTTGGGGTGGTTTGTAAGGAACCTCACTCTCAACAGGCCGTCGATCTTTTCCATCTCGCCGAGAAGGTCCGCCAGGTCGGGTTTGCCTTCGAGGTCGTGCCCGTAGGAATCGACGTTCTGCCCCACCAGCGTTGCCTCTTTGGTTCCGCGCGAAACGAGGCCCTTGATCTCTTCGATGATTTCCTCTATCGGCCGGCTAACCTCTCGCCCCCGGCGGTAGGGCACGATGCAATAGGAGCAGAAATTATTGCAACCCTGGATTATGGGCACATAGGCAGTTATTCCGCTGACGGCCGGGAGGATCGGGGAACAATCCTCCCGATTGAGCCAGACCGGGATCTCCCCGGGTTTGAGGAAATCGTCTACATAAGGAAAACGTTTGCGTAGTTCCTGGCCGTCCTGCCCTACGAAACACCCGGTTAGAACGATACGAATTTCCGGTCGCAGTTTTTTGAAGGGTTTGAGGTTTGCGAGCTTATTGACGACCTTGTCCTCGGCATGTTTTCGCACCACGCATGAGTTGACCACAATGACGTCGGCCTCGGCAGGGGTGGGGGCTGCAGAATACCCGCGCCCGGTGAATCGAGCTTCGATCCGTTCCGACTCCGCGCGGTTCATCTGACAGCCTATGGTCCAGATATAATATGTCGGCATGCCTCTACTCCTCGCTGTCATCCAGGAGCGGCATCCGATGTCCATATCGATAACTTTGATGAGCGCAATGAGACAATATAAAATTTACTCCGTGGTTTTCTTTTCTTTCCCTAACGTCTTTCGCGGTTATCAGTTTAACGATTCTAAAAAATCCGTTATCGTTTTGATGAATTCTCGGAACTGCCCCACGAAAAAGAGGTGCCCGCCACCGAAGATCATGATTTTTGAGCCTTCGATGCTCTCCTGCATCTCCTCTGCCAGTTTGAGTGGAACCAGGGGGTCGTCTTTTCCGTGGAGGATGAGTGTGGGTATGTGGAGTTCATGCAGGCGGTCGGTGGCATCGTAACTACCCGATGCCTCCCACTGGCGCTTGAACGCGTAATATGGCTGAGGGTATTGTTTAGATCCTCTTGCCTTTGATCGTGAGAAGAGATTGAGCCACATTCTGTGGGTCCAGCCATGTCTCTTCGTTCTTTTCATACGTGTTGAGACCAGGACAAGGCTTTTAACCAGATCCGGGCGACTGAGGGCAAGTGCGACGGCTATACGCCCTCCCATCGAGAGCCCGAGGATGTTGGCGTTTTTTACACCAAGGCTGTCCAGAACTCCGGCAGCGTCATTGGCCATCATATCGATGGTATATAGGACGTCGGGCTTGTCGCTGCGGCCTGCGCCGCGGTTGTCTACGGCTATGAAATCGTATTGTTTCGAGAGAGAGAGGCTGAGGCCTTGCCACTCGGATATATCACTGCTCAACCCATTGAAAAAGACAAGCGGCTCGCCTGCTCCGGTTCGCTGGTAATGAAGGTTTATATCATTAACTTTTAAGTAAGGCATATCGTTAATTGAAGAATGGGGGTATTTGGGGGATTTGTGACTGAAGAGACTACAGGGCCGATGGCGGAGGGAGAGAGATTCGAACTCTCGACCCTGATTACTCAGGGCAAGCGCTTAGCAGGCGCCCGCACTAGGCCACTATGCGATCCCTCCATTTGGCACTCAATACTATATCATAAGAGCCTGTTTAGCTCAAAGAGTTTCTTAAAAAGAGCTTCAAATAAATATATTGCACCCGGTTTTAGTCCACACGGGCATGCCTGTGATATAATCTACCCATATTGGATGAGTATGGAGGTCTGCTATGGAATGCCCTAAATGCAGGCACAAGATATATCTGGATTTGACTCTTGAAGATCTGATTTTTTGCCCTTACTGCGACCAGAGGATGATTCCGCCCAAAGATTTCAATCTGTGCCCGGCCTGCGGCGGAGAATTGCCCGTCGGTGCGGAATTCTGTTTGAAGTGCGGCGAGAAACTTGTTCCCGAGGAAAGGCCGGTGTTAGACCACGCGCCCGTTCGTCCTCCTGAAACTAGCCGTGAGGACATATCGCACCCGGTAACAGGGGAGCCCCCTGTCGTTCAGAAACCGGCGCCGATTTTTGAAGAACAACCGGTGATAGAGCGAGTGAATTCTGAAAATCAACCTCCGAATGAAAAGAAAATCGCTCCTGTCGTAAGTGAAGTGCCCCCTGTTGAGGAACGGATAGTTTCCCGGGCTGTCGAGAAAGAAACGGTGATCGAGCTCGAACCGGCGCGAACTACCTTTGAAGTCGATGAGGAAGCCGAGCCTCCTGTGTATGAATCGTCATACGCGGCACCGGCAGAACCCCAGTCGCTCGCGGTGTCCACACCGCCGATAGTTCCGACGCTAGCGACCGAAAAAGAAATTCAGTCCGAGTTCAAGCAGCCTCCGGTCTACCCCGGGCCCGTGACCGCTGATATCATTCGGACCGTGAATGGAGAGGATGGTCCTGTTACTGCTGAGCCGATCGAAAAAAGTGCCCCGGACGAGTTTGGTTTTTGCATCGCTTGCGGCCAGAAACTCCCTTCCGAAGCGGCCTTTTGCCCCCGCTGCGGGAAAAGTACGGCCCTGCCCGGGTTCACCGGCGCTCAGTTGGAAACGGCACGTCCCTCCAGGGATTTCCGGGAAGAAGCAGTGAAACCGGCGGATGCGGAGCCTGTCGCGCGGTCTCCAGAACCTCGAGAGGTGCAATCTCCCGGGCAGCCTGCATCCGTTCCTCCGCCGCATGTCGAGCCCAAATACCGCCCGGTATCTTCACGGGAGCCGATATCCAACGCTATGGCGGATTTCGCACCCTCCATGCCTCATCATCCGAATGCTCGAGTCTCCAACGGAGCAACATTGCGGAAAGTGTGGCGTAACGTCAAAGGCTGGACTGCCAACGCGCTGAGCGAAGCTTGGGACTTTACCAAAGGCCAGCAAAAAGGGTTCCGCGAACTCTTCAACAAATTGTTCGAAGAGCGAGAGATAACCCCGGTCGACATGTCCTCAGCCGAAGCATTGAAACATACAACGAAAGCGGCTGCGCCGCCGGTTAAACGCCCAATTCCCCGTATCTATATCATCCTGGGGGTGATCGTGTATATCGCATTGTTCGTCGCAATCGGTATTACGATAAGCCGCTGTTCGAGCGGTTAGATTTTAACGCTCAACCTGGATGATGCAACCAGCCGTCCGTCTGGGTGGACGGCTGGTTTTTGTTTTCTGAAATCGAAGGGGCGGTTATGCTGGCGGGGTCAATAGCGGTTGATTGTATCGCCGGTTGGCAAAATATCCGAATATCGCCGCTGCTACGCATACCGCACCGCCGAGTACGATTGGTGCCCTTCCTCCCTTCACGTCGGCCAGCCATCCGAGGATTGGCCCGCCGAGTGCGCTTCCTGCACCGGTAAGGACGGTCTGAAGCGCCAGCACTCTGCCGTGCATTTCATGCTTGCCTTCCACCTGGATGATAGCGGTTGTTGCCGTGAGGAAAACTATGGCGGAACCCCCGGTGAGGAATACCGCCGGTACGGCTGTTTCAACGCTCGGGACTGAGGAAAGTATCAGCATGGCGGTGCCCATCGCAAATGCGCCCAGGATGATATACCGTAGTTGCACCAGTCCTCTCTGAGCGACTATCAAGCCGCTCAACACCGCACCGAGACTCAAAGTTGAGTAAAGCAGGGTAAATGTGCCCGGGCTACTGTGCAAGGCCTTGGTGACGAACAGCGGCAGCGTGGTGCTGAAGTTGTAGGACAACATTTGAATGGCAGCTACCATTGCGAAACTGATCCACAAAGAAGGCATCGAGACGATGTAACGAAGGCCTTCCCGAACCTCACCCTTTGTCCGCGGGCGGTATGCGTGACTGCGCAGTTCGGATTGCCTCATGATATATAGCCCGTATAATACTGCGAGGTAGGTAACAGCATCGATCGCGAAACACCAGCCGTAACCCACGGTCACTATCAGCAGGCCAGCCAGGGCAGGTCCAGCTATACGCGCTATGTTGAACATTACGCTGTTCAACACGACGGCGTTAGGGATGTCCTCGGGTGGTACCATCTCCGTGATAAACGACCTGCGTAGCGGGTTATCGAAGGCGAAAAAGATGCCCCCTGCAGCAGCCAGGGCATATAGTCCGGCGAGCGATGGATGGGGCATAAATGCCATGACGGCCAGCCCGGCCGATTGTGTCATCTCGAGTGTCTGGGTCACAAAAAGAAGATGCCGCTTGTCCACCCTGTCGGCGATTGCTCCTGCCCAAGCTGTGAGGAGCAGTATCGGGCCGTACTGGAATGCGGCCAGCAGCCCGACGGCCAAACCGCTACCTGTGATCTTCAGAACGAGCAGCGTAAGGGCGACGTTGGTCAGCCAATTGCCAGTGGTAGAAATCAGTTGTCCCGAGAAATACAGCCGGTAATTGCGGTTCCGGAGCGAGTAGAACGTCCTGTTTATCGATTTGCTGACTTTTCCTCGGATATCCTCGGCTTTTGTTGTTTGAGTTTTGTCTGCCACGTTTTATTTCCGTTCCTGCTAAGTATATTCCCGATGGCTTTGTCATTGCGGGCATATTACTTAATTTCGGGAGCTATTTCGGTTTAAAATGGAAGTACCAAGCA
>CAZMDI010000121.1:0-4777 GCA_964564995.1 uncultured Dehalococcoidales bacterium | reverse complement strand
TAATCGAAGAGGTGCTAAACAATTAATCTATCCTAATGTTTTTACAATTAGACCTATCTTCCATGCTCGGCGGCATTACGCCCTTCCATAGTCATCCTGCAACCTCTGGACATCATCCAGTTCAGGTGTCGAAACTTCTAGGAGCATCGAGTCTTCGAGCGCTTCCATACGATGTCTGGACAATGGATTGATTCGAATCGAATCCCCGGGTTCAAGAATTTGCTCGACCAGCTCGTTACCTGGATCACCGAAATCGAGGTGTATTTTACCCTGATAGACGTAGATCGTTTCATCTTTGATTTTGTGGATTTGCAAGCTAAACCTATGCCCTTTATTGATAAATAATATCTTCCCGGCATAACGTTCAGTATGAGCAAAAATAAGTTCATAGCCCCATGGTTTATCAATTTTTTTGGCTTTACAAATATTCGAAATCGTCAATTCGTTCTTCCCATTTTCGATTTATTAGCCATTATAGATATCAAATGTTTATTTTTCAATCCGATGCCCCTAAAATGAAAAGCCGTGGGATTTCTTCCACGGCTTTCATTTTCCAAACTTGTCGCAGTAAAGTTAACGCTTCGTATACTGCGATGCTTTTCGGGCGCGTTTGAGCCCCGGTTTCTTTCTTTCCTTCGCCCTCGGGTCGCGAGTAAGCAATCCTTCTTTGCGCAGGATCGCCTTGTGCTTTTCGTCTTCTTTAAGAAGTGCGCGGGAGATACCCATGGCAATGGAATCGGCCTGTCCCGTGATGCCACCTCCGGACACTTTGACGACTATGTCATACTTGGCACCCGTCTCGGTCACTACTAACGGTTTCAAAATAGACTGGCGGTGGTCAAATCGGGTGAAGCGTTCTTCATAATTTGCGCCGTCCACCGTGATATTGCCAGAGCCAGGGCTCAACCGTACCTGAGCCACAGCAGTTTTGCGTCTTCCGGTTCCACCTGTATAAGTCTTCTTAACCACTATATCCCCCTTTACGCCTCAACCTTTTTGGTGGTTGCAGTTACGGCGTGCGGATGATCCGCTCCGGCGTAGACTTTTAATTTCTTGATCATGGCATCGCCCAGTTTGTTCTGTGGAAGCATACCTTTTACTGCGTGCTCGATAACCATTTCCGGTTTATCTTTGAGCATATCGCCTAAAGGAACAGCCCTGAAACCCCCGGGATAACCTGAATGCCGGTAGTACATCTTCTGTTCCAGTTTTTTGCCGGTTACCCTGATTTTTGTCGCATTAATAACCACAACATAATCACCCGTATCCATGTTACGCGTAAACATGGTCTTATTTTTGCCCATCAAGAGCTCAGCCGCCTCAGTGGCGACTTTGCCGAGCACTTTGTCAGTGGCGTCAATAAGATGCCACTCGCGTATAATTTCTTTAGCTTTGACACTGTAGGTTTTCATTAAATGCCTTCCTCTAAAATGTTGCCGTAATACACTTTATTCAAATAAAGGCCACAAGCGGGCGCTGAAGGCCCCGCCAGGCCGAACTCACGAACGTTAATTATAGCCTGAAATTCTTCTTGTGTCATCTTGCCCAGTCCTACGCGTAAAAGGGCTCCTACGGTGTTGCGGACCTGATGGGCTAAAAATGCGCTCGCCACTAGCTTTACTATGACCATATCACCGTCCCGCCTCGTACCCGCATGGTACATGTGCCGGACGGTCGTCTTGTCCAAATCGTCAAGAACAGGGGTAAAAGAAGCAAAATCGTGTTCACCAACCAGAAGTTGGCAAGCCCTGTCCATGGCTCCCGCATCAATATCGCCAGCTACCTGGTAGGCACGCCCTTTCCAAAGAGCTGATCGTGTGTTAGAGTTCAAAACAAAGTACTCATATTCCCTTTTTGAGGCATGCCTGCGAGGGTCAAAACTTTCTTTCACCACCATAGCCGTTTTCACGGAAATGTCACCTGGCAAGAAGTGGTTCAGACCGCTTACGAAAGTATGGGTGGGAAGAGACGAAGATGTTTTAAAGCTTGCGACCTGCCCGTAGGCATGCACGCCTGCGTCGGTGCGCCCCGCCAAACTGACTCTGATCTCTTCTCCCGTAAGGGCGAGAAGCGCGTTCTGTAGTTCGGACTGCACGGTGGCCACATCGCTCTGCATCTGCGAGCCGGCGTAGTGCCCACCGTTGTACTCTATCACCAGCGCGAGACGATTGGTCGCTACTTCCGACTTTTCAGTCTCGGTACATGCACCAGCGCCAAGCTCACGCGATGACAAAGACAAAACCATGCTACTTTACCAACTCCAACTGAGCCATGGGGGCACCATCGCCCAATCGTCTTGCTAGTTTGGTTATACGGGTATACCCGCCCTTCCTCTCTGCATACCTCTTGGAAATGTCGTCGAATACCTTCCGAACCACAGCTTCATCATAGATGAAAGCCAGAGCGCGGCGACGAGCGCTCAGATCACCTTTTTTACCCAGGGTAATCATCTTCTCCGCCATGTTGCGGATCTCTTTTGCTTTAGCCTCTGTGGTAACAATCTTTTCATTGTCCATCAGGCTCAATACAAGATTACGGTACATGGCCGTACGATGTGCCGTAGGCCGATCGAACTTTCTGCCAGAAATGTTATGACTCATACATCCTCACCTAGATTAGAATCGATTAATAAATTTATTTATCTTTATTCCGCGGTCTTCTTTTTTCGTGCAGGTTTTTTGGGCTCTTCTTCCTCTTCTTCAGGAAGCTCTTCCGCGCCGGAGTCGCTTATCTTCGGGAAAGCTAGACCAAGGCTCGTGAGCTTTTCCTCGACTTCCTGCCGAGATTTCTGCCCGAAGTTCCGTAAAGACAAAAGTTCCTTCTCGCCCAGGCTTACAAGTTCACCCACGGTGTTAATCCCGCTACGACGAAGGCAATTCATCGCTCTCACTGAGAGATCCAGTTTCTCAACCGGCATGTTATACAAATCCTCAGGGATAGAAGCGCGGATAGCTTTCTTTTCATCGTCGATCTCTGAAGCCCGTCCGTAATCCACCATTGGTTTGAGTTGCTCGACAAGCAAACTGGCACCGCGGCTTATAGCGCGCGATGGAGCGAGGGTACCGTCGGTCCATATCTCCAGTGTCAACTTCTCGAGACTCGTCTCGCGCCCAAGGTGCAGGGGTTCGGTTGTAAAGTTAACCTTGCGAACAGGTGTAAATATGGCATCCACGGGAATGGTGCCAATAGGAAGATTATCGCTGCCTCCCGCGGTCTGGAAACCCATGCCCATCTCCACGTCCATCTCGACGGAGAGTCTAGCATTCTTGCCGCTAAGAGTGGCCAAGTAGAGTTCGGGGTTGACCACCTCAAAATCCATTGAGGAGGTAATATCGGAAGCATGGACTTCCCCCTCACCCTCTTTTTCGAGATAGAGCTTCCCAGCCTGACCTGTAATGGATTTCAATTTCAGCGATTTGATATTCAAAACAAAATCCAGCACGTCTTCTTTTACGTTGGGAATTGGTGAAAACTCGTGTTGTATACCTTCAATGCGCACTCTAGTAACGGCTGCACCGGGAAGATAACGAAGCAACACACGCCGTAAAGCATTACCCAGTGTAGTTCCGAATCCCTTCTCCAGCGGTTCTGCCACAAAGCGTCCGTACTTTTCACCGGACTCCACATTTTCAATTTTAGGTATAGATAGGTTTGCCAAAATGGCCTCCCAAGCTTCTAGCGCGAGTAATACTCAACAACAGAAGCCATATCGTACTTAATCTCTATATCGCCGGCTTTAGGCAGGCTTGTGACGCGCCCGACCATCGGCGTTTTATCCAGGCTGAGCCACGGAGCCACGACCTTGCTGCCAATGCTCTCCGCCACCAGCTTGAAATATGCATTCTTTTTGCTAGTCTCATGCCATCCGATAATGTCGCCTTCTTTCACGATGAAAGAGGGAATATCGGTGCGTTTTCCGTTAACAATGAAATGCCCATGCTGAACAAGTTGGCGCGCCTGACAACGTGAATCAGCAAAACCAAGCCGGTAAATCACATTGTCAAGTCTCTTCTCAAGCAAAACCATGAGATTCTCGCCCGTGATGCCACTCTGGCGCTCGGCTTCGGCGAAAAAGCGTCTGAACTGACGCTCAAGAACGCCATAGCTGTAACGGACTTTCTGCTTTTCGCGCAATTGGGCGCCACGATCGGAAAGCCTGCGGCGTCTTGACAGCTGAGGTCCAGGAGGTTTCGGCCGCTTGTCATAGATACATTTTGTGACGCACTTGTCACCTTTAAGGAAAAGCTTTTCCCCGCTACGGCGGCAAAGTCGGCATTTTGCTTCAGTATATCTAGCCATAGGTTACACACGCCTCCTTTTGGGCGGACGGCAGCCGTTATGTGGCACAGAAGTTACGTCGCGGATGCTGCTGATGTGCAAACCTGAGGCTTGCAGAGAACGGATCGCAGCCTCGCGCCCGCTTCCAGGCCCCTTAACGAATACCTCTATCTGTTTAAGTCCGACTTCCATCGCTTTGCGTGCGGCGGTAGTGGCGGCCATCTGGGCGGCATAGGGGGTGCTCTTGCGAGAGCCCTTGAACCCGGACGCACCGGCACTGGAGGACGAAATGACGTTCCCCTGCAGGTCAGTCAACGTGACTATCGTGTTATTAAAGGTTGCCTGAACATACGCCCTGCCGGAAGGTATAACCTTCTTTTCACGTTTTTTAGTTGCCTTCTTAGTTTGTGCCATGTACTACTCCTAGTTATATCTTAATTAAACCGTTTACAGATCGGAAGAGCACACGTCTGAACTCCAGTCACGAATTCGTATCTCG
>CAZMDI010000120.1:0-4800 GCA_964564995.1 uncultured Dehalococcoidales bacterium | reverse complement strand
GCCCCGGCTGTAGCGGCCGATGAGCACCGAACTGACTCCGGCGAAAGCTACACCCCCGAGAATCTCAAGAAGATTTTTTATTCCCGACGCCAGGCCGCGTTTTCCCTGTGGAACGAGCTCTGGGATGAATGCCTGATAAGGGCCTTGGGCCACATTGGAGGAGACCTGCATCAAACAGTAACCGATGAAAAGAACTGCGTAGGAGGGCGCACCCCCAACGCCGAGCAACAACAGGATGGAGGCCGTCATGCCGAATAATATGAAGGGCCGGCGCCTGCCCCATTTGAAGCGGGAACGATCGGAAAGGGTTCCGGCCAGCGGCTGGACTAGCATGCCCAGAATGAGACCTGTGAAAGTAAGGAGCCCGAGATACGTATTCTTTTGGGATTCCGGGACGAAATCGAGTATGCGAACGGGGACGATGTATCCATGCATGCTCTGCCAGAGAGCGCTGATCGCGAAGACGAGGAGCGTAATCTTGAAATAATCGGGGGCCCTGAAGCTGGGTCCCGCCTGAGTTGTTTCTATCGAAGCCATCTTAAGACCAAAGGATAGCAGAGACGTAATGCCCCGGCAATGCCCCGCCTGCAGTAACAATCGAATACGATATTTGACAAGAGTGCCTATGCAGATGGTACGATACCAAAAAGATTACGGGAGACTTTATGGGTTTACTTGAGGGGAAAATAGGACTGGTGGTCGGGGTGGCCAACAAAAATTCCATCGCCTGGGGCGTTGCGCAATCATGGCATGCCGAAGGGGCAACGCTTATTTTCACTTACCAGGGAGAGCGGTTCAAACAGAAAGTCGAAGAACTGGTTGAAACGCTTGATAAGGACTCTGTCATATTGCCCTGCGATGTGACCGTCGACGAAAGCATAGTTTCTGTTTTTCGCCAGATAAAAGAGAAATATGGCCGCCTGGACATGGTGTTACACGCAGTGGCATTTGCCCCCAGGGAAGCGCTCGATGGCGAGTTCGTAGCCACAAGCCGCGAGGCGTTCAAGGTTGCCCTCGACGTAAGTGCGTATTCACTGGTAGCGCTGGCCAGAGAAGCCTCCCCCCTTATGAAAGGTGGAGGGAGTATCACCGCACTGAGCTTCTACGGGGCTGAAAAAGTAATGCCGCATTATAATGTGATGGGCGTCGCCAAGGCTGCACTCGAAGCTTCGACCCGGTACTTGGCGGCCGGGCTCGGACAGCAGCAGATCCGGGTCAACTGCATCAGCGCAGGGCCTGTCAATACGCTGGCAGGACGTGGCATCGGTGATTTCCACCTCATGATGGACCATCACCAGACGCACGCCCCGCTGCGGCGTAACGTGCTCCTCCAAGAGATCGGCGCGACTGCCACTTTCCTCGCTTCCGACGGCGCAGCGGCCATAACCGGTCAGGTGCTCTACGTGGACTGCGGTTACAGCATCATGGGTATGTAAGTTGTCCCCATGGAAATTTTAGAATGGGGGGCAGTTTAACCCCCCATTTTTGTTTGACGTGAAGCGGTATAATATTGGGTATAACGGACACGGAGGAAGATAGATGGCAGTCGAGAAAAAATGCGCTTTCTGTTTGGGCTCAATAGCGTTTGCACCCTATTACGAAACAATAGACGGCAAGAAATGCGCCTTCCATGCCAAGGCCTGTGCTGAGGCATACAAGGCCAAACAGGCTGAGGCTTCCATGACTAAATGCGCTTTCTGCGGGGGCTCGGTAGCGTTTGCACCCTATTATGAAACAATAGATGGCAAGAAATGCGCCTTTCATGCCAAGGCCTGTGCTGAAGCCATGAAATCCATGAAATAAACGGAACCACGTTAACTTTCGATGATAAAGAACGGGCCCGCAGAAAGCGGGCCCATTCTTTATTAATGAATCAAGCGCGGGCTGGAATGAATCACTTGCATCCATCGGGAGGGACTGGCACCTCTTCCGGCCATACGCCGGTTTTTATCCAGCGTTTGACGGTTTTCCGGAGCTCGGCGCACTGCGGGCATAATTTCATCCCGCGTGCTTCTTTTCCTACCTTGAATTTTCGCGCGCAAAACTCGCACGCGTACCAGATTCAACCCATTTCGCCCCCCTTTATGAGCAGGGTTAAGCTCACCCAGTTTCGTTGTTTCGGGCGGTTTTGTCAATCACTACGCATTATAGTATAATGACTTGTTAATCATTAGGAGGTACGTACTTGGCCAACACAAAATCCGCTACAAAAGAAATTCGCGTCGCCGCCGGCAGGCAGGAGCGCAATAAATCACTTCGCAGCATCACCAAGACTGTCGTGCACAAAGCCGAGGTTTCGGTTAAGAAGGCGGGCATAGAATCAGCAGCGGCTGACCTGAAAGCTGCTTCGAGCGCCCTCGACAAAGCCGCTCAGGCAGGGATTATGCATGCCAACGCAGCCTCACGCAAGAAGAGCCGCCTGACAAAAGCGCTCAATAAAACCGCTAAAACAAAGTAACATTTATTTTCTTTTAGTTCAAACAGCCGGGATGAGAAATCATCCCGGCTTTGTTTTATCCCGGATTCTTTTTGTTTTCGGCGATTTTCCTCTTGACAATACAGGCATGCAGAGTCTATATTAATAGAACAGGCGTTCGTTATGACAGATTTATTGAAAAAGACTATGAGTATTTCGGCCAGACAGCAATGTATGGTCGACTATATAGGCGTCTTCTGGCGAGGCCACGGCTATCCTCCCAGCATCCGCGACATCGTGGCCGGGTGTTCGCTGAGTTCCACATCTGTGGCCGATTATAACCTCAAAATCCTGGAAAAAAGGGGACTCATCAAGCGCCACCGCGAGGTCTCCCGCGGCATCGAACTGCCTAAGTCCATGCATGCCGACTCGCGCCATTCCGTGCCCCTGATCGGCGTCATCGCTGCCGGTAAGCCCATCCCCGTACCCGACAACGATACCTGGGACATGACTGCAGGAGCCGAAACTGTCGAGGTTCCAGAATACCTTGCCCGGGGCCGTGAGGATGTTTATGCCCTGCGTGTTAAAGGCACTTCGATGATAGACGCCCTGATAAACGATGGGGACATTGTGCTGATGAGATACGTGAACGTTGTCGACAATGGCGATATGGCCGCTGTCTGGCTGAAAGACGAAAAAGAAGTAACCCTGAAGAAATTCTATGCCGAGGGGGAGAGAGTCCGCCTGCAGCCGGCCAACAGTGCCATGAAACCAATCTACGCACGGGCTTCAAACGTCGAGATACAAGGCCGTGTAATAGGCGTTATCCGCCGGGTCGGGTGACGTTGAACCTCCCCGCCTTCCGGGACACCGGCCGGGTACTATCCGAAAAAGGCCTCATCACAGGCTCAAGTGGCAACCTGAGCGTTCGGCTTGGCGCCAACCTCCTGATCACCTCTCATGGAAGCACTCTGTCCGACCTTTCCTCTTGCGACCTTGTAGAGGCCCCGATCAGTGACCCAGCGTGCCCTGGGGCTTCCTGGGAACTCCCAGTGCACCGGGCTATCTACACAACAACCCCGGCGCTGGCAGTCGTGCATGCCCACCCACCCTGTGCTGTCGCTCTGTCCCTGCAGAAAATCGGGAAACACTGGCAGGGAATCACAGCCACCCTTGATGCAGGAGACGGCATCATCCCGGGAGCGATAGCAGTGGAGATAGCAGAGGAACTGAAGAAGCACCCTATCGTAATGGTACGGGGGCACGGCACTTTTGTCACCGGAAAGACGCTCGATGAAGCTTGCCGGACAACCATTGCATACGAAACAGAATGCGTCCGGATCTGCCGCTTAAAACATATCGCGCCTGCCGCCGCGAACGAATAAATGATCCTGACCAAGAAAAAAGGAGAGCAACCGCTCTCCTTTTTTTGTTTACCGGTTAGTCCCCGATTCCGGATAAAGCGCCGCGGCTTCAAGCCCCGTCGTTTCGGGAAAACCCAACATGATATTCATATTCTGAATGGCTTGTCCGGCCGCTCCTTTCACCAGGTTGTCGATGGCGCTGATTATTATGACGCGACCGCTCCTGATATCTATCGTGGGATAGATGAGGCACATGTTCGAACCGGTGGTGTCCTTTGAATGCGGCGGAGCCGGGGAAATGCGCACGAAAGGCTCGTCCTTGTAGAAATCCTGAAAGAGCGTTTTCAGTTCCGCGATGCCGTCTTTGCTCGCTTCAAGTCTTCCGCTCAGATGAGCATAGATGGTGGACAGTATACCCCGTGTCATCGGTACCAGGTGGGGCACGAACGTCACCACCGGTTTAGCCCCGTGCATGAATCGTGCTACTTCCTGCTCGATTTCCGGGAGGTGCCGGTGACCCTCGAGGGCGTATGCGGCGACGTCTTCATTCGCCTCGGCGTAGTGGGAGGAAAGATTCAGGGTTCGTCCTGAACCCGATAACCCGGATTTGCTGTCGATGATGACGTGGCTGCCGATAAGGCCCGCTTTGATGGCAGGAGCCAGGGCTAGAATCGCGCTGGTGGGGTAACAGCCCGGGTTGGCGACCATGCGGTCTTTCGCGATGGCTTGGCGGTAGATCTCGAGAAGCGGGAGGGAGGGCGGCACGACCGCCTCAACCCGGCGGGCCAGCGTGTCGGCCCAGCCGTTGCCGTCCCCGCCGCGCGGCGGGGCGCCCGGCACGGCCCAGGCGGGCCCGGTCAGGGCGTCGGAAAAGATGACCCCGGCCTTGAGAAAGTCGAAACGGCCGTTCTGGGCCAGCTGATCGGGTGTGAAATAATCCCAGGTCAGACCGGTGAACGCCAGCGACTCGGCCGGGAACCGCCCCTTCTCGTCGAAATCCGGCACCGACAGGACGCTGGC
>CAZMDI010000119.1:0-4857 GCA_964564995.1 uncultured Dehalococcoidales bacterium | reverse complement strand
GATTGCCATTCTTGGAGGGGTGACCGAGTGGCCGATGGTGACGGTCTTGAAAACCGTTGTCTCCTCACGGGGACCGTGGGTTCGAATCCCACCCCCTCCGCCAGTCACACCGCAATCCAGATTTAACAATGCCCAAACGTTGATCTATCCCCCAATACTGCTTCCCTGAATCCTCTATTTCTGGATGTAAACTTCGTTGAGCGCGACCTCTCCGAGCGCATTCATGCTGTATCCTTTTACGTAGCTCTGAACCACTTGCATATTTTTCCCCGTCCACAGCGGGATGCAGGCAGCATCGTTAACCAAAATCTGCTCGGCTTGCTGATATAGAGCGAAACTGGATAACAGATTCGTGGCAACTGCAGCTTGTTTCAACAGGCCGTCGACTTGAGCGTTGGAGTAGCCCCCGATGTTATATGTCGTGCCGGTGCCAAACAGAACCTCGAGAAAATCCTGGGGGTGGGCATAATCGGCATTCCATCCCCAGTAATACATGCTGTCTTTTTCCTGCTTGAGCTCATACGAGAATTGGAAAGGGTTCAACTGCCTTATCTCGATATCTATGCCGAAAGCCTGTTCCCAATCATAAACTATCGCTTCCAGATCTCCGGGGACCAAGCCGCCGTACCCGCTCACTGTAATCACTATTGCAGGAAGGCTGGCCGCCGAACCATACTTTGAGCTTGCTATAAGAGCCTTCGCAGAATCGATATTATATTGGATAGTTTTTAACGAATCGTTGAAACCCGGCATACCGGGAGGCAGTATCCCGCCGGCGGGCGCCATCACGTTCCGGAACATCAGATCGGCCAATTTTTGTTTGTCGATCGACATCGAGAATGCCTTGCGAATGGAAGGGTCATCAAACGGCGCTTTGGTAATATCAAACCCCAGGTATGTTAAAGACAGAGAAGGAGTAAAAACAAGCTGACTATAGAACGGCCCCCCGGGGTCCATCACCCGGTCATAATACGCGAGACCTACGTCCGCGATATCTATCGAACCAGACTCGTAGAGGTTCATCGGAATGCCGGCAAGCAGTTTATACACTACTTTGTTCAGTTTGGGCTTATCTCCATAAAATAAAGGGTTGCGTTCGAGTACCAGTTGGTCGCCACGAGTCCATAGATTCAAACGGAAAGGCCCGGTGCCGTTCGGGGACTGCCACCAGGAAGCGCCATTCGCCACGTCTGCCATGTCTACGACGAACGCTGTCGGATAACTGAGCTTGGACAAAAAGGCGGAGGTCTGGCTGGCGAGCTTAACCTTGAGGGTATAGTCATCCACTGCCTGTACCCCGATGAGGCTCTGGCTTTTTCCGCTGAGCACGTCCGCCGCGCCTTCAACATCGCCGAGATAGATCGAAGCTGTCTGAGAATTTGTCGCCGGGGCGCAGGCGCGCTCCCACGAATACTTTATGTCTACAGCGGTGACCTTACGGCCATCCCTGAAATATGCATCATGCCGGAGGTTAAATGTATAAACCAGTCCGTCAGGACTGACTTTCCAGTCAGTGGCGAGATCGCCCACGGGCTCCAGGTTTGTATCCAGCCGGACCAGCCCACTGAATAACTCAATCACATAGCCGTTTGATGTGGCGTCCCCAGCAGTCGCCGGGTCCAGGGTAAGCGGATCGACGTTGTACAGATTAAGAGTCCCGGTTCCGCCGGACGCCGGCAGGGACGAACTTCCGTGAGTACACCCCGCGACGGCAATGACCAGCACCGCTGACAACAGTAAATAGACCAGCTTTTTCATGTCGAAGCTCCGGTTTTAACATTCAAGTACTTGCTTTTTGCGAAAGGCAGCCAGAGCTTGTACAGGGCATCCATATCGAACCCGTAAACCTGTTGAAGCGCCCCGTCATAAGTGTTCCCCTTGTGAAAAGAGTCCAGTAATGCGGCCATCCTGGATTGCCCATAAGTGAATACCAGAAAATCGATCAGGCTGAAACTCTGGGCATACTCCTGGTATGAAAGCGTTGCGTCCGTCGAAAAGGGACTGGACATGCTTCTCACGCTGAAAAGCGTGCCTTGAGAAAGCGCCGACACAAGGGAGGACTGGAAGGAAGGATCAAGCGGCCCCTGCGAATACATCGCCAGCCCCTCATCCAACCAGGTAGGGAGACCGCTATAGGGGTTATTAGTCATCTGATAATTGACCATATGCGTCAACTCGTGGACCAGCGCTCCTTCACCCCAAATCAGGTTCGCTGAACTTATCCCGATGACGATCGTGCTATACGGGGGATACGTCGCGCCGCCGGTCCACTCCTGGGCGAATATCATGGCACCCTGCATGTCGGCGGAGTTGGCATAAACATAGATCGAAACCGGGCGGTTGAGTTTTGCACCGGTGTTCTTTTGCAGGTTTGACATACCGTTCTGGGCAGTGTCGACCAGTGTTTTTGCCAGGGTATTATCGTTCCCATACCAATATAGCGTCAGGTTCTGGCCATTGAGGGAATGCCACACGAACCTGGCATCATCAAATACCACTTTTTGTGTCCCGGTGAGGACGGACTTGCCCGTTGAGTCAGCGATGCTCCACCAGTAATCCACAACCGTTCCCGTGGGGAGACCGCCGGTTTGCCTCATATCCCAGTAATACGATCCGGTCACTTTGGTTGATGGGCTAAAACTTAGCTTTTCCTCGGTAGTTACTTTCACAAAAGTGTCGCGTTCAACCGCAAAATGCAACCGGATGTCGGTGATATTTGCGTCGCTCGTGGCCCCGATGTTAAATGTGATGGCCGAGGGAAACTCCACAACGGTGGAACCCGACAAAATCTTGATTTCCGAAGCGGAAAGCTTTTGTAAAGGAAGCGCGCCAGCCGCTCCTGTAACAGCCACCAAACAAGCGATTAACAGCAAACCTATCTTCTTAAACATCTTGTTGTCCCATTCCCGACCTTAAGTAGGCGTTGATAAAGCCGTCCAGATCCCCGTTGAGCACAGCTTCGGTATTTCCTGTTTCAAAACCGGTGCGGTGGTCTTTCACAAGACGATAGGGGTGGAGGGTATAGCTACGTATCTGGTTACCCCATTCCGCCGAAACGAATTTACCTTTCAGCCTGGCATGTTCTTCTTCCCGCTTGGCCAAGTCCAGTTTAAAGAGCCGTGCTTTGAGGATGCGCAAAGCGATCTCTTTGTTCTGATGTTGAGAGCGTTCAGTTTGGCTGGTTACGACCAGGCCGCTCGGTATATGCACGATGCGAACGGCGCTGGAAACTTTTTGAACGTTCTGCCCGCCGGGGCCACTCGATCGGAAAGCTTCCACCCTCAGATCATCGGGTTTGAGAATGATTTCCGAATCTCCTTCGGCCTCGGGCAAGACCTCCACCAGTGCGAAGGAAGTGTGGCGGGCATGATCGGAATCGTACGGCGAAAGCCGGATAAGCCGGTGAACCCCGTGTTCGCTCTTCAGGTAACCGTATGCATAGTCGCCGGAGATCTCGATTGTAACGCTTTTGATACCTGCCTCTTCACCGGAGGATTTATCGAGTATCTCGACTTTGTAGCTATGCTGCTCTGCCCAGCCGAGATACATGCGCATAAGCATCTCGGCCCAATCCTGGCTTTCGACTCCCCCTGCGCCTGCATGGATGGACAGTATGGCATTGCGCAGGTCATAAGGGCTGCCAAACGCCAGTTTGAATTCGAGGTCGTCGACGTGCTTGGTAAGCTGGGCCATCTCGTTCTCAATTTCCGCTCCCAATGAAGGGCTCGGCGACTCCTCTTCCAGCGTCATGAGTTCCGCGAGCTCAGCCGTCTTGCTTTCCATAGCTTTCCATTGGCCGACCGTTTTTTTTATCTGCGCCAGATGGCGCATTTTTTGCTGAGCAACAGCGGCGTCGGCCCAGAAATCCGGAGCAACGATGGTCTGCTCGATTTCCGCGATTTCCTTTTCTTTTGTGACGACGTCAAAGCCGCACCATATCGATGGCAATTCTACGCTGTTCGTCAAGCAGTCTTTCACGTATTTCAGACATTTCAACTCCAATCTTTAATATTTTTTGTCGACAAAATTAGCCCCATAAAAGACAGCCGGTTCCCAGATATATCTCGGCGGTGGCAAATATTAGCCTGCCGCAAGACGAGCCAGTCGTAACAGTGAGATCCCAACCAAGAAGTTCATTTGGAATCATTATATTTTATTCTAATTAATAGCTGACTACCTGCCAAACGGGGGTCAAACAAATTCAGGAGTTCGCTACCCTGTGGCTGTCGTATAAACCGTTATGCGCGTACCCACCCCTGATCAAACCTGTTCATCCGCATATCATCCTTTACAATGTGCTTAAGAGCCCCGATCAATCTACTATTGACACTTATAGGCAAATCCGGCATAATTAGCTTTTAGAAAGGATACTTCATGGTAAAAATCAGATTACGCCGCATTGGGGCTCCTAAAAAGCCGGTTTATCGTATCGTTGTTGCAGATTCTCATGCCTCGAGGGGAGGGGCATTTATCAGTATAATCGGTCAATATAACCCTTTGACCGATCCTGAGACCGTAACTATTGAGGAAGGTCCCGCTCTTGATTGGTTGAAGAAAGGCGCCCAGCCTACCGAAACCGTAGCTAGACTCTTCAAGAAGGCCGGTATCATGGATAAATACCAGGCTGCGAAGGAGACCAAATGAAGGATTTAGTTGAATACATCGCCAAATCGTTGGTCAACGCCCCTGACGCCGTTGTGGTAACCGAAGAAACCGACGCCGAGAACGGGATCCTTCTGAAACTCAAAGTTGCCGATGAAGATAAAGGCCGCATCATTGGAAAACAAGGCCGCATTGCTCAGGCCATCCGCACTCTCATCCGCGTCAAGGCTGCCAAGGCAGGTATAAAAGCCAGCC
>CAZMDI010000118.1:0-4863 GCA_964564995.1 uncultured Dehalococcoidales bacterium | reverse complement strand
GTCGCATCGCTGCACCATCTCAAGGGACACGAAGAGCAGGTAAAAGCATTATGTGAATTGAAACGGGTGCTCAAACCCGGTGCCGAAACTTTCTTAACTGTCTGGAACAAGTGCCAACCGCGTTTCTTGTTGAAGTCTAAAGAGGTCCTCGTCCCCTTCAAGACGGAAGGAGAAATCGTAGAGCGCTACTATTATCTTTTCACCTTCGGAGAGGCGGAACGCCTGGCGCGGCAAACGGGTTTCGAGGTCCTGAAATCCTTCCCGGAAACCCGTTACAGATTCCCTATACGCACTTTTTCACGCAACATCTGTCTCTTGCTAAAAAAAACAAACTAGAGTAGTCTATTTGAAAACTTAAATATTCCCGTAACAGACATGGAATGCGCCGGGAATAAAGAGAAAATATGGAGGGGCCCAGGCAATGAGCATGGTCAAAATTACCTGTCCGAAATGTAACGTTGACGGCCAGATGTCTCTTCTGGATTCCAGATACGAAGGACCTTATCGCTGTTGGAAATGCCATGAGAATTTTCTGCTCGTCATGGATAACAACACTGTAAAAAGCTGCACTCCAATGAGTCAGGAGGAATTTGAGAGGCAGCGCGAGCTTAAGAAACAACGTGACAGGATGAAGGGCGGAGCAGACTAACTCCGGAAACCGTCCTCAGGGGCATTTATACCTAAATTTACAATCGAGAGGTGGTTGGGCTGTTCGACTGACCAGAAAAAGACTTGGTCGGGAGCATTACAGATTCCTTCGTGAAGATAGCCCCCCAAGAATAAATTTCAATCATCCTCAAGGACAACCCCAAGTTTCACTGGGCCGAAAGTGGCAAGCTTTCTTCTGATGTGGCCTAGGATTCGTTCGTTTCAGAGGAAATCCCGGTTTTTACTGACCAGGTCCGTTTGAATTGCTGCAGTCTTTGCCTGTAGACGAGCGTATCCATTTCTTCAAGCGTCATTATCGCCGCATCCTCGCGATTATCCAGGTAGTACGCCCGGCGGACGCCCCTTTCTGAAAAGCCGTATTTCGAATAAAGCGCCTTGGCTTCGAAGTTTGAAACCCGAACCTCCAGCGTTACCAGTATAGCCTGCAGTCTTGTTGCCAACTCGATACCTTTTATCAGAAGCAGTTCCCCCACTCCCATACCCCTGTAGTCAGGATGAACCGCCAGGTTTATTACGTGTATCTCCCCTGCCAGATACCAAAGCCCTATAAACCCGAGAATAAGTGTGTTCAGATTTTCGCAGTTGCTTCCCCTGTCCGGGGGAGGGTCGGCATCAGCCACGAGGTAATGGGCCATCGGGTTGATGAACTCCGTCTTGTAATTGGTGGGGGGAAGCATTGTCGGAAAGCATGTGAGGTCGATGCTACGCACTTGCTCAACATCCTCCCACAACATTTTGCGAATGCGGTAAGTGATTTTACCGGTGTTTTGACCGGAAAGGCTTGCTCCGCTACCTTCGGTTTGGCACATATGCGTCTAGGCCTTCGACCCTGATTCCGGCTTTGAATATCGTTCATATTCGCTGTAGATACAGCCGCAGTACTGCTGCCGATAAAGCTCCATCGGCTTTGTCATATGCCGACTGTCTGAATACCGCTTCCGCAAGTCGGCGTAAAGAAAACCCGCACCTTTTTCGGCCGCGGTCTTTTCTCCTATTTCCCTGGCTAGCTCATGATTTTGATGGGGGCTGATTAGCAGGCTTGAAGTGAACCAGCCGATCTCAAGTTCTCGGGCTTTTAGTGCCGTTTTTCCCAGGCGTAAATCGAAGCAAGGGGAGCACCGGGAATCCTCACGTCCTGCTGCCATTCGAAAATATTCCTTAAAATCGTAACCTTCTTCTACTTTCAATGAGAAATTCATCGTTTCGGACAGTTTTTTAACAGCTTCGAGGCGCAGATTATGTTCGGTGAAAGGATGAATGTTAGGATTGTACCAGTATCCCGTAACACTGTAGCCCTGTGTACGCCAGTATTCTACGGTAAATGCGCTGCAATGCGCACAGCAGGTGTGGACGAGGACAGAATCAAGCAAGATGCTCACAACAGCCCGAACTGGACATTCTTATCTTTGTTGTAAGCTATCCCGAGGTGCTTGTAGGCCAGTGGTGTTACTTGCCTTCCACGGGGCGTGCGGTCGAGAAACCCGAGTTGCAGCAGGTAAGGCTCGTAAACATCCATAATCGTGTCGGCTTCTTCGCTTATCGAAGCTGCTATAGTTTCCAGCCCAACGGGCCCTCCGTTAAACTTCTCGATTATGCTTCGCAGCAGCCTGTGGTCTATCTCATCCAACCCGATGGGATCCACTCCGAGACGTCCCAGCGAAGTGAGTGCTATCTCGTGCGTAATCTCCCCATCAGCTTTCACCTGGGCGTAATCGCGGACCCTTTTCAACAACCGGTTCGCCACGCGGGGGGTTCCTCGGGCGCGGCAGGCTATCTCGTGCAAACCTGCATCCTCAGCCTTTACACCCAGGAGATGCGCTGAACGTTTTACGATGGATTCCATGGAAGGCACGTCATAATAATCCATCCGGTACACGGAGCCAAACCTGTCCCTCAGAGGAGCACTGAGAGAAGCGAAACGCGTGGTCGCTCCGATAAGAGTGAATGCGGGGAGCTTGAGGCGCAAACTTTTCGCTGTGGGCCCCTTGCCGATAACGATATCAAGTGCTCGCTCTTCCATGGCCGGGTAAAGTACCTCTTCGACATCGCGACCGAGTCGGTGAATCTCGTCAATGAAAAGAATATCCTGGGCATGCAGGTTCGTTAGGATGGCGGCCAGGTCCCCACTGCGTTCGATCGCTGGTCCTGAGGTTATGCGGATGCTTACGCCCATCTCCACTGCGATGATATTCGCCAGAGTCGTTTTTCCAAGACCTGGGGGGCCGTAAAGCAGAACGTGATCTAGGGCTTCCCCACGCGCCCGGGCGGCCGTGATGGCTATGCCCAAGTTTTCTTTGATTTTCGCCTGCCCGATGAACTCTGACAAACTTTTGGGCCGCAAGTTGGAATCCAGCGAAACGTCCTCGGAGAGCGGCTTACCAGTGATGATGCGGACTATAGCGTGCTCCTTACCCGATATTTGAAGCTATTATAGCACATCAATTTCCACACCTTTGTCTTGTTATGGTAACACGAATTGTAGTTTGGGACACTTTAAAAGAATCAAGCTTCAATTGCTCTTGTCCGGGAAAATGGTCTTGCGGTTGTTAAACACTACGCGCCCGTTGACGTTTATCTTCTATAAACCAGGATAACTATCTGGAGTTCCTCTGAAAGAAATTGAAAATGCATTGTAATGATTGCGGGGCTCAAAATCCTGAAGGTGGTTCGTTCTCCAGCGAATACGGCAGCAAGACGACTGGTCAATACCCGTTTATCCCCCCTAGGTGATTACGGCGCCGGTCCGCAAGTCAGATGGTCTCACGGTCACATCTCAAGACCTTGGAATCTTAAGTGTTCTTCCCCCTTTCATTGTTTGTTCGATTTCAACATCATTGAAAATTTCGGTTTCAGCCCTCGGGAACCGGCTGTTATTTTAGCTATCTTTCAGACAATACAAAAAGGGAGAAGCCCGCGGGCTTCTCCCTTTTTAATATCCGTTTCCGCGAAGTTAAACAGCCGCAGACGGCTCGGGTTCCTCGTGGCGGCCGTCTCTGGACGGTTCGGAGGCGAAGAAAGGCAGCGTGATTTCTTTCTTGGCCTGATCTTTTTGAGCGGCCAGGGCATGCGCTTCTTCTTCGGCTTCCAAACAGGCATGGCAGCGTGCCGGGATGAGCTTACCGATGATGACGTTCTCTTTAAGGCCGACCAGACGGTCGACTTTGCCGTGGATGGCGGCTTCGGTGAGGACGCGGGTGGTCTCCTGGAAGGATGCAGCAGCCAGCCAGCTCTCGGTCGAGAGCGAAGCACGGGTGATGCCCATCAGGACCGTTTGCGCAGTGGCGGGTTCACCACCCTCAGCCAGAACTTTTGAATTAAACTCTTCAAATTTATAGCGGTCCACCAGCTCCCTCGGGATGAAGTCCGTGTCACCGGTTGAATCGATACGTACCCTGGACAGCATCTGCCTCACTATCACCTCGATGTGCTTATCGTTGATATGCACACCCTGGGAGCAGTAAACCTTCTGCACTTCGTCCACGAGATAGCGCTGCACGGCGTCTTTGCCGAGTACAGCCAAGATATCCTGAGGGTTGATAGAACCGTCCGTAAGCTGTTGTCCGGCTTTTACGACATCACCCGTCACAAGCCTGATGTGGGCGGCGGCCGGAACGACATATTTGCGTTCGTCCGATTCCTCGTAGCGTACCACCAGCTTACCTTCTTCAATCTGAAGTTCTCCGGCTACCCTGGCTACGATAGGCTCCGCTGTGATTTCGGTGCTACCTTTCTTGTCAGCCTTGGGGGCAGCCAGCACAGTCCCGACTTCCACCTTGGCACCGTCCTTTACCTGTGCATGCCAGCCTTTGGGCATTGGATACTCGTCACGGAACATTTCAGAACTGGAGATGGTTATCCAGCGACCCTCTTCGGTCTCGATCACCTCAGCCACGCCATCGATCTCCGAGATGATGGCCTGGGCCTTGGGTGGACGGGCTTCGAAAAGCTCTTCAACGCGGGGCAGGCCGGACGTAATGTCCAAGCCCACCACGCCTCCGGTGTGGAAGGTGCGCAGGGTCAACTGGGTTCCCGGCTCTCCGATACTCTGGGCCGCCACGATCCCTACAGCTGTAAACATATCAATAGGACGTCCGCGGCCAAGGTCTCGGCCATAACATTTCTGACAGACACCCTGGCGGGACTGGCAAGTCAGGGGAGCGCGGACGTGCGCCCTTTTGATGCCTGATTCCATTA
>CAZMDI010000117.1:0-4977 GCA_964564995.1 uncultured Dehalococcoidales bacterium | reverse complement strand
ATACTGCGAGCCATGAGCGGAGCCTCATACAGGGATTACGAAAAAGCCTATGAAACGGCCAAACGCGGCGAAAAGGTCGTCCCCGGCTCGGCTCTCGCCCTCAGCAGCGATATAACCATTCGTCAACCGTCAGCCGCGGGTGAGATGGCCAGCGCCGCTGTTTCGGGTGCTGCGGCTGAACCAGACCTGACCGCCAGAACAAGGGAGACGCAAAACCTTCTCTGGGGTATGGACAACTACAAACAGGTGACTTGCCAATGCGGAGTGGTGCTGCGTGTTCCCCCCAACTACAAAGCAAAAACCGTACGTTGCCCCCACTGCGGGATAGTGAATGCCATCGGGTGAAAAAACCCACCTGTTAACCGCTAGTTGTACTGTTCAATAATGCAAAATTTGGTTGATATCTTTAACAGAACAACATGCGTGGAATAAAAAATCCAGGGGGGGCAAATATACACTAGGAACGCCGGCTGAGAGGAAGTTAAATATGCCTGTAAAAATAGTTACCGATAGTGATGCTGATGTCCCGTCCCGGTTGGCAAAAGAGCTGGACATCACGGTGATACCGCAATATGTGATTTTTGGAAGCACTTCATACCGTAGCGGGGTCGATTTCACAGATGATGAGTTCTATCAGAAGCTTTTGAACGGGCCTGTTTTCCCTACCACCTCGCAGCCCACGCTGAAGGATTTCACAGATGTATTTGCCAACCTTGCCAGGGAGGCCGACGGGATCATCTCGATCCATGTATCATCCAAGCTGAGCGGTACGTCCCGTGCCGCCGAACAAGCCCGGAAAGAGTCAAAACCCGGTTGCCCCTTTGAAATCATAGATAGCCAAAACATAAGCATAGCCATGGGACTGATCGTCATCGCTGCCGCCAGGATGGCTAAAGCCGGTAAAGGACTGAGTGAAATCGTCGCGGCTACCAACGGTATGGTGTCCAGGACCAAATTGCTTATGCTATTTGGCACACTGGAATACCTGGCCAAAGGCGGGCGCATCGGCAAGGCCAAATCCTTGCTCGGCTCAATGTTGAATGTCAAACCGATCCTGTCCCTCAAAGACGGCGAAATTATACCGGTGACCCAGGTGAATAGCCGATCCAAAGGAACGGCAAAATTGTTGGATTTCGTAAGTAATACCAAAGATATCGAAGAGGTGGGAATATGCTATACCACCCTCCGTGATGAGGCCAACGATATAGCTTCCAGAGTTTCGGCAATCTCTAAAGCTAATATAATTATCACCCAGGTGGGTCCGGGCTTGGGCGCCCATGGTGGTCCAGGCGGGATGGGAATCGCGCTGATGGCAAAAAGCCAGTAACGAATCAACCGTGATGGATGTCAACGAACGATAACATCCTTAAAGCAGGCAATAAAAGGGACCTAAATATTAAACCTCTATTACACGCAGATGGCAAAGAAATCGCCCTCAAGACGTAGACACATGGTAACAAACTAACTAACGCTAACTAACGAACTTGCATCGGAAGACCGGAGAGAGCGATACCCTCTCCTCGTCACCCACCAGGGATTAATATCATCGAGAAAAATGGTCCGTTTTTTGGAAATACACCAAGTTGTAGGTACTTCACCTCGAAGCTGCGCGGGGAAGTAAGAAAACTGCGGGTCTCAAGGCGACAGCAGGATTCTATAATCGGGAGCGGACGATCTGATAATAATTTAAAGCCGTGGAAAAGCAGAGAATAACAGCGCTTGCGGCATAGACCTGATTAAATATATTGACACGGAAAAACAGGAAAAGCCACATTAAAATCCAGATTACTATTCGGGTTATACTCAGAAAAATGTCCCCTTTGGGCCGAAAAACCAACTCCGGGCCGTCCGCGTCTTTCGGTTGATTCCGATTGGAAATCCAAAATACCGTGAAAGCGGCAAAAATGAAGAGTCCGCCCCAAGCACCATCAATGAAACCCGTTTGAATAAGAGCCAGAGGGAATATCAGGCAGGCAAAATTATCCCCCATCACATCCTCGAATTCTCCCAAAACGGTAGCATGTCCCAGCATGCGCGAAAGGTCGCCATCCAGACAATCGATGATCCAGGCGGTTACAGCCAACCCAAGCGCTAAACCGTAAAAAGTATTCACAAAAGCGAAATAAAAACCAATAAGCAGAAAAAATCTGCTGAAGGTGAGGTGTGACTGGTTAACCTGCAGGCGGATCAGGAAACGGCAGATCGGAGCAGTCAAAGGGGGACGTACTTTTCTGATTAATGCGGTGTTGCTGCTTCTCAGCTTTTCCCCCCATTTGCTGATTGCCGTAAACCAATTCATATTTATGCTCCTATTTATCCAAGTGATACGGTTCCAATAGGGAATTCCCGTAACAACCCATAACAACCCGTAACGAGCCAAACTCGTCCATCGTTGGTTTCATGGCTGATGGTATACCCCTTAACGTATGCCTGTAAAGCCTTTTCACCCGGTGTTAAGTGAATTATTTCTTCAAAACGCAGTTGGCCGGAATAGTGGTTTTATGATTTTGGTTTTACAGCTTGCCTGTAACAACGGCGTGAGTGTAAACTTTGGGCATGATTCCCATAACCAGAGACCTTTCGATCGACGAAAGCGAGATTCACGAGGACTTTATCCGCTCGTCAGGACCGGGCGGGCAGAACGTCAACAAAGTTGCCACGTCTGTTCAACTCCGTTTTGACGTGGCTAACTCACCTTCTTTACCCGAGGAAGTCCGAAAACGTCTCGTTGTGCTGGCCGGTCACCGGATTACTGCGGATGGGACACTTATTATCGAAGCCCGACGGTTTCGTACCCAGGCGCGTAATCGCGAAGATGCAACTGCCCGCCTTGTAGAGTTGATTTACAGTGCCGCACAAAGACCTGTACTCCGCCGAAAGACAAGACCGACATTGGCATCAAAAGAACGTCGTTTAGAAAGCAAACGTCGCGGCGCCGAGAGCAAACGCATAAGGGGGTCAGTCCATCATGATGAGTGACGTCCAGGTACATGAGATGTCGGGGGGATTGGACAGTTAATCTTTAGTAAAAGATATTTCTGGTTTGTTTTAAAAAAATAATATGCGTTTTTGACAGTTCGTCTGAGGGCTTGATTAGTCATGGTATAATATTCGCCGATGGCTAATCATCGGTTCAAATATCTGCTCATTGGAATCCTCGTTCTGCTTCTAGGTGCCTCGATGAACTTTTGCGTAGTCTCCCTCAACGGCATGCAGATGCCCACCAGCCTGAAATATATTGAAAATTGTTTCACGCTTGTCGATATCGAGGGAAATCGCCTGGAAATTACGCCGAATACGCCTGTCACTTTACCCTCCGGACGGGTTTTTATGGATAGCTCCACCCGTTTAAAAATACTCGGCGATATCATCTACATCGAGAATTTTATATTCCACGGTTATTGTTCAGCAGGAGATATCCTGATACAACTTGGGGCCATGGGCATAATATTGTGGCTGGTGAGCCGGGTCTTGGTCTGGATGGGTATGTTTTACCACAACACAGTCCCTTTCAGGAATAAAGCCACGATAATCAAAACCCGGCACCTGTAACTCATCGAATGTTGAGGTCCAGAAAAACTGTAATCAGTTTTTCTGTCATTGTCGGTTTGGTTTATATCTGGGTATGCGCGGTGTGATCCAGCAATCCGTTTGTCAGACCGCGAGGACATTTGTTATGGTCCCGGTTCACCCGGATACTCGTCTGGGTCCAAGCGCTCGATAAGGCTAAGGAAATGGATCCCCGCTCGTGGGCCGGGATGACACCGGGATACGACCTCTATTTGCAGGATTTCCGGGGTTGCGGCCCCAGAATGATGATCCTCTTTAGATATAAGAAAACAACAATCTTCGGTCGATCAAAAAGTGGGCTACAACGTGGCGAAATCACTGGAACCCAGGGCTGTTGAGCCATCGGCTTTTGAGTTGTCCACACCCTGCGTCGATATCGGCCCCCCGGGAAACCCTGAGCATCGTCCTTACCCCTCCGCCAATCAGCTTTTTCTGAAAATCATGCGCCACATCCATGGAGGCGGGTGTAAACTCATTCGAGCCTGCGGGATTGCCAACTATCAGGTTAACGGAACACGAGAGACCATGTAAAAGCAGTATGAGTTCATCCGCGTCTTTCATCGAATCGTTGATCCCTGAGAAAAGAGCGTATTCGAAAAAAATTTTCAGCCTGGTTTTGGACACGTATTCCCGGCATGCCGGGATCAGCACCGCGAGAGGGTATTTCCGGTTCAAGGGAATCAGGCGGCCGCGTAATTCATCATTGGCCGCATGAAGCGAGACAGCCATCTGGAACTGAAGGCCCTCAGACGCGATTTGAAGCATCTGAGGGACCAAGCCCGAGGTAGAAAGAGTCACCTGGTGAAGCCCGAGGCCGAAACCTTTAGGAGCGTTGATCATGGCGAGCGCCTGTCGCACGTTATCGTAATTTGCCAGAGGCTCGCCCATCCCCATAAATACCACGTTGGACAGCCAGCCCCTATCAGCCTTGTTCCTATCGTCGGAGGCCTCACACCCAAACCGCCGGGTGAAATACAGCACCTGACCGATTATCTCTCCCGGTGTCAGGTTGCGTTCAAAACCCTGCCGACCCGTGGCACAGAAGTTGCAACCGACGGCACAACCAATCTGGCTGGAAACGCAGACTGTGTGCCGCACCCTGCCAGTGCTCTTGATTTTGGAAAACATCAGCGTAGATTCGATGGTCTTGCCGTCTTCCAGACGAAAGAGAACTTTGCGGGTCTGACCGTCGGAAGATACCTTCTCCTCAAGCGGTTCCAGCACGTCCAGAGAGGTATGTTCCGCCAGTTTCTGTTTCAGTGAAGACTTCAAACCGGGCATTTCCTCAAAATTCGAGGCTCCCTCGCGATAGATGGATTTTAAAAGTACGTCAACCTGGTAAGCGGGTTCGTCTAGCGATTTTATAAAATCAGCCAGTTGGACAGGCGTAAAATCCAAAATTTTTAT
>CAZMDI010000116.1:0-4988 GCA_964564995.1 uncultured Dehalococcoidales bacterium | reverse complement strand
CTTGCGGCACTGGCAGGGGCGGCTTTCGTCAGTCCCTTCGTCGGCCGTCTCGACAATGTCGGCCAGGACGGCATGGCGCTGGTGAAAGAGATAATGGACATATTTAAAGAATACGATTTCGAGACGGAAGTTATCGCTGCCAGTATACGCCACCCCATGCACTGCACAGCCGCAGCCAAGGCCGGCTCGGATATCGCAACCGTGCCTTTCAAAGTATTGGAACAGATGATGAAGCACCCCCTCACCGATGCCGGCAACGCGCGTTTTCTGGCTGATTGGCGCCGGGTTTCGGGGCAAAGTTAAACAATTTCCTGCTGGACAGGAAGGAAGAGTAGAACTATGACAGATCAACCTCAGACGAACGAGCAATTACAACCGGAACCTGCGCCTGAACAGCCGCCGCTGATGACGCAGGAGCCTGTAGAGATAAAGCCACCCGATCCTATGGCGGTTCGCGTGGAACCCCGGCCGGAGCCTCGTTTTGTCCCCCCTGTCGAGGTCAAGGCGCCTCAGTTTCTCGAAATGAAAGTCCTTGAAGAGAAAAGCCGTGAAGAACTGCTGGACCTTGCCAGAGAATCCGCGCTGAGCGGTGTGACCGGGCTCAAAAAACAGGACATCGTCATGCGCCTCCTCCAGTCTTATGCGGAGATGCAGGGCAACGTCTTTTGTTCGGGCGTCCTCGACATCATGCCTGACGCTTACGGCTTTTTGAGACAGGAGACTCTTCTCCCCAGCCCTTCGGATGTGTATGTTTCCCAGTCGCAGATACGGCGTTTCGGACTGCGTACCGGGGATACCGTAGTCGGGCAGGGCAGGCCCGCCAAGGCTGGAGAGAAATATTACAGCCTTTTACGCGTGGAAGCTATCAACGATATCAATCCCGAGATGGCGCGCCAGCGCCCCGTCTTCAGCACCCTTACGCCGACTTTCCCGGACAGGCTTATCGATCTTGAGCGGGGCCAGGATATGCTGGCGACCCGGCTCGTCAACCTGGTGGCCCCGATCGGCCGCGGCCAGCGCGGGCTTATCGTCTCCCCGCCCAAAGCGGGCAAGACCATGCTCCTCAAGGCCATCGCCAACGCTGCCACTTCGAATTACAATGATCTCGCCCTCATCGTTTGTCTCATCGGCGAACGCCCGGAAGAAGTTACGGACATGCGGCGTTCCGTCAAGGGCGAGGTAATCGCCGCTACCTTCGACGAAGCGGTCGAGAACCAGACCCGTGTGGCCGAACTGGCTTTGGAAAAGGCCAAGCGCATGGTGGAGGGCGGCAAAGACGTCCTCATTCTGCTGGACGGCATCACGCGCTTGACCCGCGCCTATAACCTGGCCATGCCGCCGTCGGGCCGCACCCTTTCCGGCGGCATCGATCCCGTGGCGCTTCACCCCGGCAAAAAGTTCTTCGGTGCCGCCCGTAATATAGAGGAAGGCGGCTCTTTGACCATCATAGCCACCTGCCTTGTGGATACCGGCTCCCGCATGGACGACCTTATCTACGAAGAGTTCAAGGGCACCGGCAATATGGAACTGCATCTCGAACGCAGGCTGGCGGAGCGCGGGGTGTTCCCGTCAGTGGACATCACCCGCTCCAGCACGCGCCGCGATGACCTTCTGCTGCCTGAATCTACCCTTAAACAGATCAAGCTCCTCAGGCGCATGGTAGCCATGATTTCATCAGATGGCCCTTCCGGAAGTTCGATGGACATCACCGAGAGGATCATCGAACATCTGCGGAAGACCAAAACCAACGCCGAATTCCTCGCCAGCCTGGGTAAAGAGCGGCTGTAAGGCGGTTTTAATGCTCGTCTTCAACCTGCCGGCATAGTACTATATAGCACTATATAGCACTATATAGCACTATATACCCTCTTTAAACGGGGACTCATCGGTGCTACACTGATGTTTGGTTGGGTTTAGTATGTTCTGCGGAGGATGGGCTGTGATATGATCGGTCCTACCCGCAATAACATCACAGAGGGGTAAAAGAGATGAAACCGATGAAGATGCTGAAGTATTTAGCGGTGGTTCTTGTGCTGCTGGCGGCGATAGGCGGCAGTGTTGGGCCCACCAGTTATGTGAAAGCCGATTTTTCCGTTTCGACGGAATACAAGCTTCTGGCTTCAGACGGTGCAACGGGAGATCATTTTGGTTATGCGGTGTCGGTAAGCGGCAATACCGCAGTAGTGGGTGCATACAACAAGGATTCAGGCAGAGGGGCTGCCTATGTATATATACTGAGCGGCTCTGCCTGGGTTCAGCAGGCCAAGCTCACCGCCGGTAACGGGGCCTCTGGGGACCAGTTCGGTTGTTCGGTATCCATCAGCGGAGATACGGTGGTGGTAGGGGCCAGCAACGAGACTTATTATCCTGATATGCCTAATGCGGGTGCAGCCTATGTCTTTACACGCAGCGGCAGCGTCTGGAGCCAGCAGCAGGTACTTCTTGAGACCGGGGCAAGCTTTTTGTCGCAGGAGTCCCTTGACCGTTTTGGATTTACGGTGTCCGTCAGCGGGAACACCATAGTCGTAGGTGCCCCCAACAAAACCCTTGGTAGCGGGGCAGCCTACATATTCACGCGCAGCGGCAGCACCTGGAGCCCGCAGACAGCTCTGGTTGGGAGCGATCTCCCGCCAAACCCCTGGGCTCCGGCAAGTTTTGGTTACGCTGTATCTCTCAACAACGGCACAGCGATAGTTGGCGCGCCCGGAGTGGGAGCGGCATATGTCTTTACGGGCAGCGGTGCCTCATGGAGCCAGCAAGCCAAGCTCAACGGATCGGACGCTGTGGCCGTTGACCTGTTTGGCTGCTCGGTATCTGTCAACGGGGATACGGCTGTAGTAGGGGCCACGCAGAAGAGCTCCAATGCGGGAGCGTGTTATGTCTATACGCGCAGCGGGACTGTCTGGAGCTGGCAGCAAAAGCTGACAGCCGGTGATTCTGCAATCGGGGATTACTTTGGCAATGCGGTATCTGTCAGCGGGGACACGGCAGTGATTGGGGCCAACAGCAAGGACACGTATAAAGGGGCCGCGTATGTGTTTGTACGCAGCGGGGCCGTCTGGAGCCAGCAGGTCAGGCTCAATGCTACGGACGGTGCGAATTACAATCAATTCGGAGACTCGGTGTCTGTTGACGGAAACAACGCGGTGGTTGGGGCCGACTGGAAAAGTTCCGGTACGGGTGCCGCTTATGTGTATCAAAATGTAACATCGGTGCCAACCGGTCTTCTGCGGGTACAAACGTCGCCGGCAGTCTCAACCACCATATCTCTCAACGGCATCCAGAGAGATGACTGGGCACTTAACTGGGTCAAGATGCCCGCTGAGTCGTACTCTCTGTCTTTCTCTGATGTTTACGGCTATTCGACCCCAACTTCGGTAACAGTGAACTATTACCCGGGCACCAAGGGTAATATCCAGTCTTTGAGTTCCCCTATAGTAATCAGCCCCGATGTAGTCACAGAAGTTATCGCTAACTTTACACTGCAGGGCAGCCTCCGGGTGCAGACTTCGCCGCCCATGCCCGCTACGGTTTACTGCAACGGACTTCCCATGGATGACTGGGGTGCCTGGACCAACATCGCCCCCGGAGATTACACCATCTCTTTCCAACCGGTTAACGGCTACACCACCCCTGCATCGCAGGTGGCCACCGTCACTGCCGGCGCTACAACAACGATCACCGGTACCTATGTTGCCGGGGTCAATGTGGTTGCCCCTGTTGCCCATGGCCTGCTCAGGGTGCAGACCAATCCGGCCGTTTCGACAACCATATCCCTTAATGGCATCCAGAGGGACGACTGGGCCCTCAACTGGGTCCAGATGACGCCCGGGTCTTATGCCCTTTCCTTCTCGGACGTTTACAATTATGCTACCCCGACTTCGGTAACAGTGAACTATTATCCGGGTACATTAGGCAACGTTCAGGCCCTGATTTCGCCTATTGTCATCACCGATGGGGTAGTTACCGAGGTCATCGCTAACTTCACCCAGCTTGGAAGCCTTAGAGTGGAGACAGTCACCGGCGGCATACCGGCTACAATCTTCTGTAACGGTCAACCCATGGACGACTGGGCTTTCTGGACGAACATCTTGCCCGGGTCATATACCATCTCATTCCAACCCGTCACAGGACTGTTGACTCCGCCACCCATAACTGTGAACGTAACAACGGGGCTCTTGACGCATGTGGTAGGAAATTACACCCTGGGCACAACACAAAGTATTTAGCACCTGACTTTTTGAAGAAAAGATAATTGGGCTTAAGTTGGGGGGCATAACAGATATCCAAGCCCCCCAACTTTTAATAAACCAGGCGTAATAATGATTTGGAATAGTAAAAAATGCTATCGATAATTGTCCCCGCACATAACGAAGCCGCCAGGATAGTGCCCACGTTGACGGCATATTTAGACTACTTTTCAAATCATTATCCGGGGGAATTCGAAATATTGACTGTACTTAACGATTGTGAGGATAACACGATTGAAGTCGTCAACGATTACGCCGCTAACCATCAAGAGTTGAGGGTCTTTGAGATCCAGGTACGAGGCAAGGGATACGCCCTGAAATATGGGGTTATGGCAGCAAAGGGTGATATCATCGCGTTCACAGATGCAGATGGCGCAACCAGTCCCGCGGAATTAGGTAGATTAGTGCAGGTGATCGACGGAGGAGACGGGATAATTGCGTCGCGCTGGCTGCCAGGTTCAATACTTCTGAAGAAACAGAACCTGGCAAGAAGAATAGCCAGTCGCGGATTCAACACTATTGTCAGGATGATGTTTAAACTTCCTTTCACAGATACCCAATGTGGCGCAAAGGTTTTTAAAAAGAGCGCTCTGGATGCCGTGATAGCAGACGTTAAAAATGGTGATTTCACGTTCGACGTCGAACTGCTTTACCGGATGAGGTTAAGTGGATTTCAGGTGGTTGAATGCGGCCTCATTTGGCAAGAGAAAGGCAAATCCAAAATCAATATTCTCAGCG
>CAZMDI010000115.1:0-5002 GCA_964564995.1 uncultured Dehalococcoidales bacterium | reverse complement strand
TTATTATCGTGCTTGACTGCAAGCTAAAATATCCTAATAAAATTACAATTAGACCCTATCCGATAATGATCAATGAGTTCCAATATGAGATTTGAATAACCGTTCAGATGATACTTCTGATCTTCTGGGAATAAATACTGTTATGTCCTGTGGTCTTAATCAATAATTGACAAACTCCTTTCTATTAGAGTAGATTTACGTTTTCGATTATTTCATGCCGGTTGTCTGGTGCTGGAGAAGATGCTTCCACCCAGGAGCGTGGGGAGACACGTTTCACTTCACGACAAGCTCACGCGCCGACGAAAGGGGTGGGGTGTCTATGGACAGAAAAAACAAAACCGGGTTGTGGATAACACTGGTAACATTGGGGATCGCCGCCACGCTGATTTTACTCGTGTATAATCAGGTTGATTTCGTCTCTGCAGGCACTGCTCCAGTAACCCCACAGGACAATTTTGCCCTGGAAAACAACTGTCTCGTTTGCCATGTAGCATCCATGCCCCCGGCAGACTGGTACTGTCACAACGCACTACCCGCAGAAAACTATTACTCCAGGATGTATCTGAGGGTACATCTCGATTTTGTAATATCGACTTTACCAGTTCCAACCGGGCTGTATATACCACTGGTCCCACAATTGCCGCAAAATGCTTTCCAGATCCATCTCTTCGAACAAAAAGTGTTCCCTGCCTCCGCAAATATCACTGCTGGCACAAAGGTCACCTGGATGAACCTGGACACCAGAGACTATACCTTGCAAAACCAGACCGCATATCTGCCATGGCCATTCGAGCCCGTCACCTTAAAGCCGGGGGAGAGTGTTTCATTCACCTTTGAGCAAACCGGAGTTTTCGCTTATTCATACAAGTACTCTGATGCCAGGCCCGTTGTGACCCCACTTTATCAAACCGGGTACGGGAAAATAACAGTATCAGCCAAAGGGTAACAAGTCGCAGGCAGAACCGACCGCAGGGGGTAAATAGGGTTGTATATAGCGGATAAATTGTTCGTCGCAGGTTTAATCTGTTGTCTTGTCTCGATCGTTGCCTTTATCATCGGCGGTGCTACCAGGAACAGGGTCGTGTTGATGTTCGCCCGTCTTTGTGTATTCGCAACGTTGGGGTTGGTGACAGCTGTCACTGCTCATATGATTCAGCTCCTCCTGCACCATGATTTTTCTTTCGAGTATGTTGCCGAATATACTATTCGTGATCTTTCCACCATCAGGCTTATCAGTGCTTTATGGGCAGGTAACCAGGGAACACTGCTTTTCTGGGCGTGGCTCGTCGCTGTGACCGGGGCGCTGTTGGTTATGACCGGCAGGGGGCGCGATCGCGAAATCATGCCACTGGCCACATCGGTTGTTATGATTATCGAGGCCCTCCTGTTAGCACTCCTGCTTTATGTAATGCATCCGTTCGTCAGGATGGCAGTCACCCCGTTAGAGGGTCTGGGGCTGACTCCTTTTTTTAATAGCGCCGGCATGCTGGTGCACCCACCATTATTATTAGCTGGGTTTGCCGGTTTTTGCGTTCCTTTTGCGCTGGCGCTGGCTGTTCTGATCACGGGAAGACTGGACAATGACTGGCTCATACTTGCCAGACGTTGGGGCCTGATATCGTGGCTTCTTCTGGGAGCCGGCATCATCACCGGGGCCTGGTGGAGTTACACGGGCCTGGGGGCGGGGAGCTATTGGCACTGGGAGCCGATAGAGAATGCCAGCCTGATGCCATGGCTTACCTCGACTGCATGGCTACACTCTATTGCCATACAGAGAAAACGAGGCGGATTCAAGGTATGGGGCATGATCCTTATCATCATGACCTTCGCTTTTATTGTCTTCAGTATCTTTCTGAATCGCAGTGTAGTCATCCTTTCGGTGATAACGTCATCAAAATCTGTCCTCGGCCGCTCATTTTTTGGATTTCTGGCGGCAACAATGCTTGTTTCACTTACAATGTTATTTCTACGCCGGCGCAGGTTGGAAAGTAGACGCCAGATAGAATCAGTAATCTCCAAGGAAGGCACCTTTCTTCTCACCAACCTTTTACTGGTAGTTTCATCCCTGGCTATTTTGCTTGGAACTATCCTTACCTTGCTCAACCATAACGTGCAGGGTATGCAGGCTAGTCTGGCCGTGCCTTTTTTAAACAGGGTTAACATCCCCATTTTTCTGGCGCTGATACTCCTGGCTGGCATATGTGTTTCTACCGGATGGCGGAAGGTAACTCTTGGCAGCCTGTGCCGCAACCTTTGCTGGCCCTTTGCAGCATCTGTTACATTAGGGTTGGTACTTTTCCTGTTCGGCATGAAGGAATGGTATGCCCTCGCCGGTTTGGCCATGTGCTGCTTTGTGCCGTATACCGTAGTCGCCGAATGGATAAAATCCACCGCCGCAAGACGTCGTTCACGCGGTGAAAACCCTATAAAAGCCTTTCTTGGCCTGGTCTGGAATGATAAGCCCCGGCACGGCGGTTACATCATTCACATAGGCATTGTTTTTATCGCTGTAGGCATATTGTGCTCGTCGGCTTTCTCGGTTAGCAACAAAGCTACTCTCAAGCCGGGGGAAGCAATGTCAATCGGCAATTATTCGCTGGTCTTCGAAAAATTAAATTATGACTCTGTGCTTGGCCAGTTGATCTTTTCAGCTGACATTTCGATATATAGAAACGACAAGCTCGTGGGTAAACTGGCGCCCATAAAATACTTCGACCAGAGTTTCAACGGTGAAGTGAACACCGCGGCTATCCGTTCGAACCCCGTGGAAGACCTTTATGTCACCATCGTCGGCTGGGACAAATCAGGGGTTTCCGAGTTCAAAGCCAGCGTATACCCCCTCACGATGTGGATATGGATCGGAGGCTGGCTCATGCTGCTGGGAGGGTTGATAGCTTTTTGGCCCGAGAAACAGCGGGACGAAAATACCGGGATTGAAAATTAGCAATGGGTTAAAGTCGAATAATCACAGTTCACAGGCCAAATTCCTGTGCGACTATGCGATTCTGGCGCCTATCATTCAGATTGCGCCCGAGGCAATTCGGCTTACGCGCCACACACACAACCTCTTGACAACTTGACTCCAAGTCAATATCTCGGAGAATAGCTTGGGCAGCGAAGCCCGATTTCCCTATTATTGTCTTGTATAATTTTGGGGGCAAGGTCCCAGCAGACAGCCGTACTCTAATCGGGAGTGCTACCAAGAACGGGGCAAGCTCAGAAACGCCAAGCTCTTGTCAGGGTTGCCCACCCCGCAATCAAGAGATATGAACCGTATTGAATGTTAATTAGAGCACAACAGTTTTATGATGGTATGAGGAAGCTTCCAAGTACGAAAAATAAAACATCAAATCCTATAAATGTAGCTAGAAAGACCAGCACAGACCGTTCCTTGTATTTCAATATACCTATTGATCCTGTGAAAAAGGCAAAAACGCCAGATATCACAGAGATTAACATAGGGATTGCTATGAAATTATTGGCAGTGAACGTTTCCCCACCTGTTTGATGGCCCAAATTAACGATTGCAGTAGCCAGAAGGAAAAACAAAACCAGCGAAATAATCAGACCAATTGACCATTTCCCGACTTTGGTGGTTGGTCGTAAAATGATTTTCATATCATCCTCCTTCCCACCTCAATAGTACCCTTGTAAGCTGAGGTTTTCTAGTAGTTCAAGCACAAAGTTATCACATACCTCAAACAGATCTTGGATGTTTAGCGGTCATCGTGCGTATTTCGGAGCAAGTCGGTCGGGATTTCGAAGCAAACGGCCACCCTTTGGTGTAAATTAGACCGCCGTTTTATCGTAACCGATTTCAGGGTGATTCGCGCATGGCAGTAATCTTGTTAATCTTCCGGGGCGGTTATACTCAAGCAGTCCACTTTGGAAGACCTCAAACCTGGTCCTTCGCCATAAATCCAAAACAGAACAGCTTATGGCAAGCAAGGATGCCCTTGAGAGCCACCTGAATCAGGATTGGATACCGGAGATAGACCCGGGTACGCAGATATGGGTTTATATCAAGGATTTCACGCCAATATTAGCGGGAAAAGCCGTCGCTGAAAGAAGGGTTTTATGGGTGGATCTGACAAACAATTGACTGTGAAGGACAGATTTGCCACCATAACATATACGTTCCCCTGGCGTCGTCAGAATTGAGTTAATAGAGGGGAAAGATGGAATCAAAACCTTCGAACTAATATTTAAAATAACAGATTTACTCGTCGGTTCAAACCCCTTTGGCAAGCGGTACTGTTCGTGTGGGTATGCAAATCCGGTGAAAAACTCAGTCGTTGTCGCTATGAGCCTTGGGTGGCTCGACGTGTATAGTTATGCTGACCTCAGGCATCTTCGTGTGGATATCCTCCTCGAGGTGCTTGGTAAAATCGTGTGCTTCTTGCACTGTGAGATTGGGGTTGACAGCCAGGTGTAGTTCTGCGAAAACCTTGGAGCCGCTTTTTCGAGTCTTCAAATTATGATAGTTAATGAACTTGGGCTTGTTGTCTTTCAAGAGTCCTTCGATTATTTCTTGTTCACCGTCCGCAGAGGTGTCCATTAGATGCTTGCCTGATTTTAGTATCAGTTCAATGCCCATTTTCCCCACTAAAAAGGCGACCATCAAAGCCAGTAAGGGGTCTAGTATTTTTAATCCTGTGAAGTTTGCGACCAAGAGGCCTGCGTTCACAGCTATGGATGAAAATACATCGCTAAGAAGATGCTTGGAGTCACCTTCAAGTGCCATAGAGCCAGTATTTTTTGCAGTCTTTCTCAGTAGTAAAGACAGGCCGAGGTTGGAGAACATCGCCAAAAAAGAAACCCCGACAGCAATATTCAACTCGAGTAATTCAAAGGTTGGGTTTCGCAGGCGACCTATTGCGGTATAGACTATCAAGAGAGCGGCGATGACAACCAGCACACCCTCTATGAAGGCTGAAATATTCTCAATTTTTTCATGGCCATAATTATAAATAAAGTCGTCCTTTGCACATCGGTTACCATT
>CAZMDI010000114.1:0-5029 GCA_964564995.1 uncultured Dehalococcoidales bacterium | reverse complement strand
AGCGTGTTAGGACCCTGCCACTCTGGGTTTTTGACGTCTGCCGGATAAAATATTTTGGTCTGGCCCTGTCCGATCGTGTTCTGAGGAAGGCCGTTTATAAAAACGGTGACTTTTTGCGGGAAGTTGTTCCCGATATTGAATTCCGGACCGGGATGCACATTAGACTTGATCAGGCCGCAGGTGCCGGCGACAACGACGCACCCCACCAATATGAGGGTGAGTGCTACTGGCAAAACAATTTTACGAGGGTCGACGGGGTCCAAAGTCTTTTTGATCTTGAGGAGCTCATTTTTGGATATTTCACCCCTGGCGTAGCGCTCCCTGGCGATGTCGAGCGGATGTGGTATGATGCAGCCTCTCGCACTGGATCGCCGGACGAACCGGCTGACGAAAGCGGCCATTCCCCCGAGTAAAATAAAGAATAAGGCGAGTATCTCAGCCCATCCGATGTCCATACCTTCCTCCCCGGTTCGCCAATGCTAGAAATGGCTTTTTCGTTGTGAAGCCGTGCAGAGGATACTGCGTATCGGTGACGTTTACAACACCACTTTAAATATTAAAAAAGGGGAAGGCAGTCATGCCTTCCCCTTCCGGTAACGGTATTCAATGGTTACTCTTTGATCAAATCTTCTTCAACAAGCATGTCAGGGGTGGTTTCACCTTTCACCTCATCGGGCGTTATCACGCGTTTGGGCAAGATTACGAATGTAACTATCGAGGCGCAAACCAGCACGATTGCCGCAATCGTCGATGCCCTTTGCGCCCCGGTGATAAAAGCCTGCTTGGAGTTGGTGATGATGAATTGTGCCAGTTCCGGGCTGCTTTTCTGAAAGTTATCGGCTGTGACCAACGCAGCCTGTATGCTGCTGTGTATCGCTGCCAGCGCCTGTGCGGGTAAGGCTGTCGGCCATTGCACGTGGTTTATCTGGTTGGTATATCCAGAGTTCAGTACAGTGCCCAGCACGGCCACACCCAGGGCGCCGCCTATTTGTCGTGTCGTGTCGTTCATGGCAGAGCCCACTCCTGCCTTGCCGTGCGGGATCGAGCCCATCACAGAGTTGGTAGCCGGGCTCATCGTCATGCCGATCCCCAGGGCTACGATGCACATGCCGATGACGATGGTGAGGTAACTGGCATCCAGTGTCATCGTGCGGGCGAAATAGAAGAATCCGATACTGGAGAGCAGGATGCCGACGCCAACGGTTATCTTGGTGCCCAGGGCCCGCGCGACGCGCGCTGAAACCAGTGCGGCGACGAATATTATGAATGCCATGGGTAAGAGGCGTACGCCGGATTCAAGCGGGGTATACCCCTTGACCGACTGGAGATATTGCCCAAGGAAAAAGAAAGAACCGAAAAGCCCGAAAGCCACCAGCGTGAGGGCCAGGTTAGCCCCGCTGAAGGACTTGTTGCGGAAGAACTGGAGGGGAAGGATGGGGTTCTTGGAACGCATCTCGCCGACGATAAAAAGGGTCAGCAGGATAGCGGCGGCCAGGAAGGCCCAGAGCACTTTGGCCGAGCCCCAGCCGTTAACCCCTGCCTGGATGATGGCATAGACCAGCGCGAACAAACCGGCGATGGAAAGGACGAAGCCGAAGAAGTCCACCTTGTGTGGATTGGCTCCCTTTGAGTCCTGAATGGCAAACGCACCGCCGATGAGCGCGATGATGATTATCGGGATATTGATGAAAAAGACCGAACTCCAGTTGTAATGTTCGAGTAGGTATCCTCCGACCAGCGGGCCGATGCCGGTTCCGAGTGCGAAAACAGCTGCCCAGATAGCGATAGCCTGGGCCCGTTCCTTGTTATCCCTGAAAGTCGATGTGAGTATGGATAGGGTTGAGGGCATGATGGCCGCTCCGCCAAGGCCCATGATGGCACGCATAACTACCAGTGTCCCCGTGCTGGCAGAGAACGCCGCCCAAAGGGAAAAACAGCCGAATACGACCAGCCCTGCCTGGAGCACTCGCTTTCTCCCTAGGCGGTCGCCGATAGTGCCCATGCTGAGCAAGGTTCCGGCGAAGACCAGCGTGTAGGCGTCCACTATCCACTGCAGTTGACTGGCGCTCGCGTGTAGATCACGAGCGATAGATGGCAGCGCAAGGTTGAGCACCGTGTTGTCGAGCGAGATCACCAGCAGGGAAAGCGCCACGAAAATGAGGCTGATCCATCTCAGCTTGTACCATTTGTCCTGTTCGTTCATGTGTCTGCGAAACTCCTTCAGTTTGTTCCCGGTCATTATGCCGGCAAATAAAAACGGGAGTCACGGCCAAAGCCGTGCTCCACGGTTTGCTTGAATAGTCCGGGCAGGGACAGATATGCGGGAAAGTAGGTTACCTGACGGGAACAAGTGTATACGTACATGTTACCCGATATATACTTTTCTGACAAGTTTCAACAGGATTTACAGGACACCTGCCAACAGGGCTGTAAACAGAAGAACGAGATAGAATATCGAGTAGACATAAAGTAATCGATATGCCGATGGGTTGGGCCGGGCGATCGACCTCAGGCAAAGCAAAAAGTATACCAGACCGAACAGACTGGCCGATATTGTGTAAGCTAGTCCAGGGTGCGCAACCGGTATCAGAACCAGGCTGGTGGCAACCAGAAGCATCACGAAAACTGCGATCCAGACTTCCGGCTTGTTCTCCGGCAGGACTGCAAGCCCCGCCCCCCGGTATTCTCTCCCCCGCGAGAGCGCCAGAGCCCAGAAATGCGGTGGGGTCCACATGGCGATGATTTCGAAAAGAAGGAATGGAGTTATTGAAATATGCCCGGTAACAGCCAGCCAACCTATGAGCGGCGGCACTGCACCGATCCCGCTCGAGAGTACGGTCCCAGCCCAGCCCTTCCCCTTGAGCCAGAGTGTATACACAAGCGCGTAGGATACGAATGCGGCGAGCGCCAGAGTCGCGACATATATCGATAGCCATGACAGCAGGGCGAGCCCCACGCTCCCGCACCCGAGCCCGAATATCAGGGCATTTCGAGGTGAGAGCCTGCCGCCGGGAATGGGCCTGTTCCTGGTGCGTTCCATCAGTGCGTCGAGGTCCCGATCGAAATAGCAGTTGAGTACGTTAGATGCGCCTGCTACCAGCCCACCGCCGAATAGTACAATGACTAGGGCTTTAGCCGGCGGGAGCCCGTGAGATGCCAGTAACATGGCGACAGAAGCCGTAAACAGGTGCAGCGCCGTGACGCGAGGTTTGAGCAGCGATAGGTAATCGGCTGCAAGTCGCCCTTTGCTGCTGGCCCGGATACCGGGCGTCAGCGGATGAAGAACAGCGTCGTAAAGACGACTATCCATATGAAGTCCACATAATGCCAGTAGAGCGCGCCGGTTTCGATGCCTGTATGGTTAGATGATTTATATTTCCCGCGGCGCGTGCGTATCGAGAGAGCGAGCATCAGCATGGCTCCGCCGAAGACATGAAGTGCGTGGAACCCGACCAGCGTAAAGAATATCGAGCCATAGGCGTTCGTCCACGGCCGGAACGATTCATGCCACCATTCCCAGCCCGTAATCCCCAGGAAAAAAAATCCGAGCAGGGATGCAGCGAGAAGCGCTGACTGGGTGGCGGCCATCCTGCCACGCCTGACAAAGCCGGAAGCGGCCCATACCAGCCCGCTTCCGAAAAGCAGTATCCCTGTGTTTATGGCCGCGAGTTTTGGATCCAGGTTAACGCCAGCCGGCGGCCATGGTTTTGTGTTTATCTTCAAGTAGAAATAGGTGAAAAACAGCGAACCGAACAGGAAGACCTCGGATGCGAGAAAGACGATCATGCCTGTCAGGGAAGTACCCCGTACGGTTTTGTCGCGCGATTCGTAGGTGTCCAATCGTTTCTCCTAACTATTCTTTGAAGGGTTGGCACCTGTGAACACCGCGTAAGGTTCGCTTGTTATGCCGTAGTCATACGGCTCGCCGGTCACCACGGGCGTGACAAGGAAGTTGTCATCAGGCGGTGGTGAAGAAGTCATCCATTCTAGCGTGCGGCCTTCCCACGGGTTGTCCCCCGCGGGCGCGCCTTTCCGGCGGCTACTCAGGATGTTGTAGAAGAGTACCAGCAGACCTAAGAATATAAGGAACCCGCCGACGGCAGTTGTAATCACCAGTGGACGGAAATCCATGTTGGAATAATCGGCTGTGCGGCGGCGCAGGCCATCGAGTCCAAGGACGAACATCGGAAGTATCAACAGTGCCGAGCCCAGCGTCATCAGACACCATTGCGCCCGTCCCAACTTCTCGTTCATGCGGTGCCCGGTCATTTTGGGGAACCAGTAATAGATGCCTGCTATCAGAGGGAAAAGGAAACCGCCGAACAGGACGCTATGGAAGTGGGCCACTATCCAGTAGGTATCGTGCACATAGAGATTTACTGGGATGACTGCCTGGATCACGCCCGTTAAGCCGCCGATAAGGAAAATGACTATAGCTGACAAGACAAAAAGCAGCGGTGTGTCCATTCTGAGTTTGCCGCCCCATGCCGTAGCTACCCATGCGAATACCTTGACCCCTGTCGGTACGGCCACCAACATAGTGGTTATCATGAAAGGGATCCGCAGCAAAGCTGGTATGCCTGCGGCAAACATGTGGTGTCCAAATACCATTGTGCCACCGATGGCGATTCCGAGGCTGGAAAGGGCGACCGCCTTGTATCCAAAGAGCGGTTTGCGGGCGAACACGGGTATTATCTCGCTGATAATGCCCAGCCCCGGCAGTGCGAAGATATAGGTCGCCGGGTGCGAGTAAAACCAGAACATGTACTGGTAAAGAAGGGGCTGGCCCCCGCCCGCGGTGCCGAAGAATGGCATGTTCAAAACCCGTTCCAGCAGGACGAACAACAGCGCCATGGAGACGAACTGAGTGAAGAGGAGTGACAATATGGTGGTGGAAATGGCAGTCCATACGAATATCGGCATGCGGAATAGTCCCATCCCCGGGGTGCGCAACTTGATTACGGTTGTAAGGATGTTGACAGCGCTTAATATCGACGAGAAACCCGCGAGATACGCTCCGATGAGCACC